>JAAZEK010000557.1 GCA_012512335.1 Clostridiales bacterium
CATCTAAAAAATATGGAATACCATACTCGGTAAAAATTCGCTTGATGAAGCTTCCATATACGGAAAGGTCACCTGAAACCACAGTCATTTCTTTGAATCGCCAAGCTTTGTCTCTGGAAAGTGAAATAATTCGGGTAGCCAGTCTTTCTATTTCTGATTCCGGATTGTTACCTGCAAATACTTCGATATTGTCAATATTATCAGGATACGCTTGATAGGGATACTGATAGAGTTCATGTTCCAAATGCCTGATTTCTGGTGCTTTAAGCTGAGCATCCTTAGCCTGCACTGCAATGCCATTTACCACACTATTAGCAATATCCTTATCACTATCAGTTAAGCGGATAAATTCCTCTTTAAGATGATACTCTTTTGCTATATTTCTTACCTTTTGTAATGAAAGAGCATGAACCTGGAAAATATCCTTATCTCTGCTTCCCTGGTCAACATCCATGGTAAATGAAATGGTAAGTTCTCGGGTCATGAGCACAAGCTTCTCTAAAACCCGCAGGGTCTGAGGAGGAAAATAGTCAAAACCATCTAACCAAATTCTAGCACCTAAAAGATATTGAGATTGATCCATTCGCTCTACTAAGGCATTAATGGAATCCTCAGAATCCATATACTTGTCTTGTAAATATTTTTGAAAGGATTCATATATCAGTGCTGTGTCATTCAACTTGCCGATAAGCAAACCTGATACATGACCAGAATTACTTAATTGTTCTGCTGTAATGCGTATCTGTTCTGGCGTTATATCATGTTTTTTGAAATCAGATAGCAATTGATTTATTTGATCTATAAACCCGCTTTGCCGGGAAACAGTCTTATAGACGGATAGCTGATCTCGCAGGTCCTCCAGCAGACATCGCAATATCATATGTTTGCCTTGTTCATTTATATGGGTTCGAGTCAGACCTCCAACCTCATTAAATATCTTATGAGCCAGACGGGTAAAACTAAGGACTTCTACATTCAAAATACCAGGCAGATTCAGTTTGTGAATCAGATCCCTTTCACCTTGAAGGGTGAACTGCTCAGGAACCATGAGAATAAGGCGCTCTTCCCCTCTGTTTAGAGCCCCTCCAATTTCCTGATATACTTGTTTGGTCTTGCCACTGCCAGATCGTCCGATAAGATAGCGTATACCCAAATTGCATTCATCCCCTCTAAGTACGTAATCCAATATGTGTGTATACATATTATCATATTTTGCGGCCTACGTCCTACGTCCTAGATATGATATATCCAAAAAATAGATATGTTATGGAGATATAATGAAGCTTAATGTGGTATAATTGGATGAAAATTCAACAGTTCCATAGTAACCTTTGTATTCCAATAAATTATTCAAATCAAATTCCCCCTCTCTAATTACTTATGATTGTATTGTATCCAAATCACACACTAAAGTATATCCTATCTTAAATAATTTCTTGCCAAGTGTGATATTTTATACCTGTAAATCGTTTACTTATTAGAAGTATACTTCAGAGACAGATAATATTTAAATAAGTCAGCAAAAACATCACCAAAAGGAGTAAAGGAATGAAACCTTCGGAAATCGAATTCCGCAAAACTATAGAAAAGCACAAAGACTCTGTTTATAAAGTTGCTTTTAGCTACTGTAAGAATAAACATGATGCGGACGATGCTTTCCAAGAAGTGTTTATGCGGTACTTGAAGACACACAAGACGTTTAACGACGAAAAGCATGAGAAAGCATGGTTTATTCGTGTTACAATCAATGTATGTAAATCACTCTATCGTACTAGATGGTTCCGCAAAACACAGCCGTTAGATGAGCAAATACCATATGAGCCAGAGGAGGAAGAATACGAGCTGTTGGAATCGGTTATGAGCTTAAATCCAAAATACAGCACACCCTTACACTTGTATTATTATGAAGGTTATTCAGTACGTGAAATTGCAGATACTCTAAGTATAAGTGAAACAAATGTGCAAACCAGATTATATCGTGCAAGAAAACAATTAAAGCAGCAATTAGAGGAGGATGGATTTAATTATGGTAAGAAATAAATATGTAAATGCATTTAAAGCTATAAAGGTTGATAATAAAGTTATCGACAGAACGGTAAACAGAGCTTACAACAGAAAAAAACTTTTACGATCTAGCTTGGTAGTTGCCATTACAATTGTATTGAGCTTATCAATTAGCATTACAGCTATAGCATCAAAAGTTTTTACTGGGAGCTTTGTCAGCTTCTTTATTGATATAGTAGGAAGCGAATCGGTAATCGACAGCAACATTATAGAAGTTAGGCAGACACGTGTTAGCGGAAATTATTCCATTACATTAGAAGAAGTAGTCGCTGATGAAACAACATTATACAGCTTGTTTACCGTAAAGACTTTGGACGGTTCGCCTGTTTACCCTAAAACCTACCCCGTACCTTATCCGGTCAAATACAATCCAGATTATCCGGTAATCGATTTAGAGGCAACAGACCAGATTCTAATAAATGGGGGTTGGTTTTTCGATATAGCCGGGGAGGAAACGGGAATAACCAGTGGCAACAACTGGCTGAGAGTGGATGACCTATCAGACCCGTCAGTCGCAGAGATTGCAATGTTTACCCATTTTTCTCCACTTTCAGATGAATTTGGAAATGTCAAAGTATCATTTGACATGACCAGTATTGATGGTATTGCCTATAACACAACAGAAAAGGTAGATG
>JAAZEK010000558.1 GCA_012512335.1 Clostridiales bacterium
CATCCAGTGCGCATCCTTGCCATCCCATTTAACGTTACATCCAATTGGATTTGTTAACGGCGTGGTCACAGACTTATTTGCTAGTATTTCCTTGAGTGCATTATTCAAATCATTTACCTTCATTTTAGAAATATCTTTCGGCTGGTCCACTCCTCTACCAGTATAGACAAGCTTACGATTTTCATCAAAGACATAAAAATGAGGTGTTCGTAAAGCGCCGTATGCCATAGCAACATCCTGAGTTTTGTCGCGAAGATAGACCCAAGGAAATTGATTTTCCTTCATACGTGTTACCATATGATCAAAGGAATCCTCTGCATATGTATTTTCACTATTTGAGTTTATTGCCACGAACCTTACTCCGCTCTCCCTGAACCTCTCTGCTGTCTGTCTGGTTAGTTCGTCAGATCCTGTAACGTAAGGGCAATGATTGCAGGTGAAAAATACAACCAACACTTTTGCATCTTTAAAATCCTCTAAGGAGTATGTTTTGCCGTCAGTAGCTGGAAGTGTAAATCTAGGTGCCTGACTACCTAATTCTAATGTAAAAGCCATTCTCATCATCCTTTTCATTCTATTATTAGTCTATTATAAGCATATGAGCAAGCATTCAATCAGGTTTCGAGTTTTTGATAAAACATCAGATTCTTCACTGTGTTCAAAATGGCATAAATAGTGTAGAACATTAAAAAATGAGTTCCTACGGTGGAATCATTTATGCATACCTTTAACTTCGCATACAGTCAAAATATTTCCCCTAACCGTGAATCTAATATTAAAGCCAGCAAACTCAAAACCGTAAATTCTATTGGAATCATTCTGGTATGACGGTCTTGGATCATGTGCTAATACTTCTTGGATAGCCTCTCTCTTATGATCAGGAATAATATGAAGCAACTCCTCAGGAAAGTCCACCTCAAGAATATAGTCTTCAAGGGATTCCGTATACCCACCTACTGCATCTGGGTAACTATCCGCATATGTCAGATATGGCTTAATATCATAAATAGGCGTATTATTCATCAGATCGGCTCCAGAAGTATGCAGAATCGGTCCTAATTCAGGATGCTGCTCAATGCCCTCCAATTTAATGCATGAAAGACCAATAGCATTGGGGCGAAATGGCGAACGAGTTGCAAAAACCCCCATACGCTTATTACCGCCAAGACGTGGTGGTCTAACAGTAGGAGACCAGCTATCCCTAACGGACTCAGAAAACTCCCAGATAAGCCAAATATGCGAGAACTCCTCCAGTCCACGCAGGGCATCGGGGTTCCTATATTCCGGTTCAAATACAATGGTCCCTTTCAAGACATCGATTAATCCACTCTGTCTTGGAATGCCGAACTTTTCTGTGAAATCAGTATGTATATGGGCAATTACTTTCATCGAATGTTTTGATTGCTTATCATCCATAATAATATCTTGATATCCTCTTCTTCAATGTCTTCGATATTCTCTGTGTCTTCAATGTTAGTAAAAGCATTTACATGCTTATAACCTTGTATCCATCTTGGATGTAACTCTTCATTCCGGCATGGCCAAGCATATCGTCCAACATAACCAATCCCGACTTTTTATTATGCTCATATACACCTAACACCTTTGAGCATGCAAGACAAATTCCTGCTATTAGCCCTGCATCCTTAGCTTTTATGTAAAGCGGATTTTTCTCTTCTTCGAACAGTGGCACAAGCTTGACTGAAGCACCTTCAAAAATAATCTTTACTTCTTCACCAGCCGAATGTAAGTCCATGGCATTCATTAGTATGTGTTGAAAACACATCTTTTCTCCCGTCATACCGTAAAATAAGATTTTTTTCATTTTTAATAACCCCTTCCTATTTTCCTTAATGTAGAAAATTTCTTTAGTACAAAAGATAGTAAGTTTGTTTAGTTTCTGGTAAAATATAGATGTAGCTTTAGTTTAATAGAAAAATATCTATAATGCAAGGAAATTATTATGTGTTCCTAGTTCTCGTCTCCATCCAACATAGTCTTAACCATCCATCCATCTTTTCCGTAATTAAGCATCACAGCACCGTGTAAGTCATTTCTATATACTGCAACGCCATGGTCATTAAGCCTTTCAAGGGTTTGTGGAGTTGGATGCCCAAACATATTAGTTCCTGTCTGTATGACAGCAAGTTCTGGAGATACCACTTCTAAAAAAGCATCAGTGCTTGAAGTATTACTTCCATGATGAGCTACTTTTAAAATTGAAGCCTGCTTTTCCATTCTACCACTTAGATAGTATTCTACGCCTTTCTCAATATCTCCAGTAAAAAGTACAGAAGCGTCCCCACATTCCAGAAGGATTACAAGAGAAAGATTGTTTTCATTTCCCTCATATAAAGTATCTACTACATTTTGATCAGGATAAAGAATATGAAGCCAAGTTTCATTTCCAACTGCATATGATTCGCCTCTAGTAGCTGAAATAACAGGTATGTTCTTTCTATCAACAATGGTCTTCAACTCCTGATAGACTGGAATCTCAGTCCTTGGGGGATACTCCATAAAGGCTTTGGTTTTTAGCTCACCCATAACAGTGTTTAACCCCATTATGTGATCATCATGTCCATGTGACATTATAACTAAATCCAAAGATGAAATTCCATTCTTTAATAGAAATGGCATCAATACATCCTCTCCAATATCAACACCATCCCGCCCTCCCCCGTCAATTAAAATATTCCTGCGATCAGGTGTCTGAATGAAGCAGCTGTCACCCTGTCCTACATCGATAAAAACCAGCTTCAATTCTTTAGGTGTAACTAATCCGATAAACAGCTGACTTACTAAATATACGAAAATCAAACCACCGCATACTAGGGATGGTTTATGGACAAATCCAGGTCTTTCACGAGATAGTATCCATAAAATCAAGAATGCGAAAGCTATGGTTAAGATAGAGGGAGAAACAACTCTAAAATAAGCATAAGGCAGATCAGCTGCAAAATCTGTTACTAGAAATATCAAACTACAGAGTAGTCTTATTGGAAAAGCAATGATAGAAGCGATGCTAGGCAATACCATCCCCATAAAAAATATTAGAAATCCTCCTGCAGTGACAATTCCCAGAATTGGAATTACCAGAAGATTAGCTAAAATTGACACTGGTGAGACGAGATTAAAATAATACATGGTAAGTGGAAGCGTACCTAATTGGGCGGATAGTCCAACTGAAATTAAAGATGAGATTTTTTTCGGAATGAATCTCATATAATTTTGCATAGATTCTTGAAACAATCCTATGGAGCAGACTGCTAGAAATGATAGCTGAAAACTCACCTCAAGAAAATCCATTGGACTTACCAATAAAATTAGGAAAGCTGCAGTACCAGCGCTATTTATAATATCAGTCTTTCTGCCAAGTGCCTTGGCACCTAAATGAATCAATGCCATAATTACAGCTCGTGTAACAGAAGGTGATGCACCTGTCATTAGACAATAGAGAATAAGTATGATTGCTTGTAGTAGAAACGCTGGCCCCATCCTTATCTTAAATAGAGACTGCATCAGGTTTAACAGCATAATCAGATAACCGATGTGCAAACCTGAAATAGCTAATATATGAGCAAGACCTGTTTTAGTAAAGTTGTCTTCGATATCAGGCTCGATCATCCAGCGTTCACCCAGCAAAATGGCCTTAAAAAAATTCCCTTCCCTTCCCCCTACCACTTTCTCCAAAACCTCAGATGCCTTATTTCGGAAAGATGCTAGTAATCGGTCTAGAGTCATTGTATTAGCTTCCTTAACTAGTGTAACATTCCGCTCTTTTACAGAAATAGTGGAGTAGATATTCCTCCTGGCCAGATAACTTTTGTAATCAAAGCCCTTTGGATTTCTTGACCCAGTGGGTTCCTTAATAACCCCTGATACTTGGATAATGTCACCTGTATAGCTTTGTGTGTTTACAATAGCTTCTGATCCGTTAGCATCAGGATAGACACTTACCTTTACTTTTGCTTGAATCGGGAAAACATCATCTTTAATCTTTACTGCAGTAGTTTGGATAATGTAGATAACTCGGTCATCTTCTACCTGAGGTGCACCTAATATAAGTCCTTGCATGCTGATTTCAGAATTAACAAAAGCAGTTAGAGGGTTTTCTTTTTCATGGTGCATATTCCCCCGCATTCCACCAAATAAAAAAATCAATATAAGAAGTAAAGGAAAAAGTGCACTTTGTAGTAACAAGGCTTTTCTGTGGAGTAGAATTCCGATTACAGCAAAAATAATTATGGTTAGAAATAAAACCATAGAACTTACTGGCAAGTACATTGATATGACGAGACCCACTAAATACACCAATAGAAACCATAGAACAGGCCTTCTTATCCAAATCTCCCATTTCCCCCGCAAATCTACACCTACCCATCGTCCTTTGTAAAAACCTTTTCAC
>JAAZEK010000559.1 GCA_012512335.1 Clostridiales bacterium
CCCCAATTAATGAATTTGACAAGGCTGTCCAAGGATGACAAGTAGTAAAGCTACAGATTGTGTAGAATTTACCATAAGAATGTGATACGAAAGTTGTTACTGCCCACTAGCTAATTTAAAAATAATAAATATATTTCACTCGCTGTTGCACTCACGAATCATTCCTAAAGCTCATATCAACAAAAAATCCTACATCTTCCAAACTCACTGCGTTCAAACAGTGGAAGCTGCTTAACGGATTTTCTGCTGATATTCGCTAAGGATGATAGTCGTTCCCGCAAAGGCTCCTTACATATATTTATTATTTTTAGCTAGTGGGCAGTAATAACTTTCGTATCACATTCTTATGGTAAATTCTACACAATCTGTAGCTTTACTACTTATCATCCTTGGACAGCCTTGTCAAATTCATTAATTCTTACGCTTTCGCTAGGGTTTTTGTCGTAAAGTTTTTTTGTGGACTCTTCTTATATTGACAAATATTTTGGACAGGCCTTGCTATAATAACACCACTCTCTTTAAAAGGGGTCTTTATTATACTGAGGTGGTGTTTGGATTGATTAACAAGGATGTTCTGTTTCCTCTAAATGGGTGGCTTAGCCGTAATACAAGTAAAAAAATGACGGTTCCTTTATCCTTGGGCATTCTTGCCCGTGAATTACTCATGGTTTTGACTTGCTTTTTAATGGGACGAGCTGTTCTTTTCGAGCAGATGGCCCCTTTTGGCATTGGAATTTTCGCCGTGCTACTGTCAAAGAAAAAGGGAGGATTTACTGCATTTCTCGCAGTAACTGCTGGTGCAATCAGCTTTCGTTTGACAGATGGAGGGTTTCTCAAGTTCCATGGAGGAACCACAATATTGGCCATGCTGATATTTGCCCTATTATGGAATCTGTTTGGTAGAAAATCAAATAGCTGGTCAGCATTTCGAACAGCTTTTTCAGTATCGTTAAGTTTATTGGTTGCTAACATTGTACTCCTATTATTTGATGGATTTCTTATGTATGAAATGCTAATGGGCATATTTGAAAGCATTGTAGGCTTTGTCACAGTTTATATCTTTTCTTTATCTGTGGATGTTCTGTGGGATATAAAGAGAAGACAGGTGCTTTCTGGGGAAGAGATGATTTGTCTGTGCATCTTTCTATCTCTGTTGATTATAGGATTTTGGGAGATTCAAATTCTAGGTTTTCCATTACGTAATATCCTAACTATATTTCTTACTCTACTCTTTGCTTATGTGGGTGGCGCAGGAATTGGGGCCACAGTAGGTATCACAGCTGGATTCATGCTTTCTCTGGCATCTACACCAGATCCAGCACTAATGGGAAACCTTGCGATTTGTGGTTTATTGGCAGGAGTGTTCAGGGAACTTGGTCGTCCTGGTTCTGGCATAGCCTTCCTCCTAGCTAATATTCTGATGACCTTCTATATTAATCGTTCAACCTATGTGATACTCCCCTTTGGAGAAATTGCAGGGGCAATTGTTTTACTGTTACTTGTCCCACGAAATTCTATAGAATTCATGAAACGCTTTTTACATGTAGGTGCAGTTAGAGGAGATGAGCAAAATTACTACGGCAAGAGAGTCCAGGAGCTTACAGTTGGCAGGTTAAGTGAGTTTGCTCGGGTGTTCCGCCACTTATCCAAAGTCTTTGGAAGGATTTCTGATCGGAGTTCGTCAATAGGGCAAGAAGAATTATCAAAGCTCTTTGATATGGTTGCAGGGCAGGTTTGTTCAGCTTGTCCCTTGTATAGAAGCTGCTGGGAGCGAGATTTACACCATACATATACAGGGATATTTGAATTGTTATCAGCTTGTGAAGAGAAGGGAGTAATCGAGCGAAAAGATGTTCCTGCTAATATGGCAAGACGTTGTTTAAATGTAAATAGTTTAGTTGATGGCTTAAACCAAATTTACAAAACTTATCGTAACAATATGATATGGCATCAGAGGATGAATGATTGCAGACAATTGGTTGCAGAACAATTGGAAGGTGTGGGGCAGGTTGTCACTGAGTTGGCAGCTGAGCTAGATATGGATATTAGATTCCGCAGTGGCTTTGAAGATGCTATTCGACTAGAGCTAGATAAAAAAGGAATACATGCAAAGGAAATTTTAGCTTTGGAGAAACCAGGAGGAAAATTAGAAATTAGTATACGCAAACCTGGTTGCAATGGAAAACGGGAATGCCTGACACAGATAGAACCAATAGTTAGCAAAATAATTGGCAAGCCTATGAGTCGGCAGTATAAGGAGTGTACACGAGGTGGAAAAGAGGATTGTGTAATACATCTAGCAGAGGCAAAGCAGTTTGAAATTATTACAGGGGTAGCTCGTAAGCCTAAAAAAGAAAGTTCCACCTGTGGTGACAGCTATTCCTTTACATCAGTTAGAGATGGCAAATATATGCTTGCATTAAGTGATGGAATGGGATTTGGTGCCAGGGCGGCAGAAGAGAGCAGTGCTGTAATTTCTCTATTGGAGAATTTCCTTGAAGCTGGATTTGATCAGAGTATAACAATTAGTACTATTAATTCCATACTCATGCTACGCTCTAGAGAGGAAATGTTTGCTACTGCTGATTTATGTATTATGGATCTGGTAAAAGGAGAAGCAGAATTCATTAAAATCGGAGGAATATCTAGCTTCATACGTAGGAAAGATACTATAGACATTATTCGGCAGCCTGCTCTACCTATGGGTATTTTGGATTACGTAGAGCCAGAGAACATTATTGTGCCTATCTTTGATGAAGATATGGTGGTTATGGTAACCGATGGGATATTGGATGCTTTCTCAGCCATGGAGGATGAAGAGCAAGGTCTAGCTGATTTCATTGCAACTCTGAATACCACTAATCCTCAGGAATTAGCAGAATTAATTATGGAAGAAGCACTCTATCATACAGACGGGGATGCTAAGGATGACATGACTGTAATGGCAGGCAGGGTTTGGCAACCCTTCTGAGGACTGATGCACACAGAGCCAAATGTTCTTTGGCTCTTTTTTATGTCTTGAATTATATTTATAAAGAGGCTACAATATAGCTACTCTTCCATTGTGGGCAAAGTTTACTTTTTAGGAAGACCAAGGGTGGGGTATATATGATGCAAAAGGTTCTACAAACAATCCAAAGATATCGGATGCTTTCACCAGGTGATAAAGTTGTAGTGGGTTTATCAGGTGGAGCGGATTCGGTTGCTCTTTTGCGCATATTGAAGGAGCTCCAAGATAGTCCTTTGAACATTCGCTTGTTTGCAGCTCATGTAAATCATGGGATTCGAGGTGAACACGCAAGAGAGGATGCCAGCTTTGCTCAAGATTTGTGTGATAAATGGGGTATTCCTTTTTTTCTGGAAGAAGTTGATATTCCAGCACTGGCACGAAGCATGGGACTAAGTGAAGAGGAAGTAGGCAGACAGATTCGATATGGATTTTTCCATGAAGTAGCGGAGAAGATAAATGCTAACAAAATTGCTACTGCCCATCATAAAAATGATCAGGCGGAAACTATACTCCATAACCTTATCAGAGGAACAGGAATGCAAGGCCTTACTGGAATGCCAGCTGTAAGTGATGGTATACTTATCAGGCCCCTCTTGGAGCTTACAAAGCAGCAAATTATGGAGTATCTAGCTTTGCATAAGCTTTCCTATCAGGAGGATGCTACCAATAAGGACTCCACCTATACCCGGAATCGGATTAGAAATCAGCTGATTCCAGCCTTGGAAAGTGATTTTAACCCAGATATTGTAGATGGCCTTGTAAGGATGTCTGGAATACTTCGGGATGAGGAAGACTTCTTAAGCGACTACACTAAGGAATTATATGGGAAATATGCCAAGCCTTACACAGAAAAAATTATTTTCGATTTAAGATCCTTTGATTCCTGTCATCTTGCCATACAAAAGAGATTGGTGCGGCTTGTATTGAGGGAGCTTAGGGGGAATTTGGATGATGTAAGCTCCTCTCATGTGGAAGCGGTAATAAAGCTAGCAGCGGGTAGTCGTACGGGTTCCCAAACTACTATTCCAGGTTCTGCTAAAGGTGCACTAGAGGTTAGGGTAAAGGTAAGCTATGGAGCTTTGCAATTTCAATTAGTGGAGCTTGATATGCCTTTAATATATATGGAGAAGAGTCTTGACCTGCCAGGTCAGCTTATGTGGGAGGCTCCTCCAATGATTATTACATCGGAAAGATGGAATAAAAACAAAGGTTTAGTATTCTCGCCCCAGTGTATTTATATAGATGAGGATAAAATAAATGGTAGCTTAAGGCTGAGGAATCGCAAAAAAGGTGATCGCTTTCAGCCATTGGGGATGAAGGGCACAAAGAAACTAAAGGATTTCTTTATTGATAGAAAGATACCTGTAGATCAGCGTGATTCCATTCCCTTGTTAGTTGATGATGAGAACATTATTTGGGTAGTTGGTCATCATTTAAGCCAGAATTATCGACTAACGGATTCGTCTGAAAATATTGTAAAAATTAGTATACAAAAATTTTAATTTAATGGAGGCTATACATGTTAGATGATGTTAAAAAGGTGTTAATAGATGAGGGAGCATTACAGAAACGCGTCAAAGAATTGGCCATACAGATTACGGAAGACTACAGAGACAAAGACCTTTTAATGATTTGTATTTTAAAAGGCGGGGTGGTTTTTACTTCAGACTTAATGAAGCTGATTAATCTGCCCTTGGCAATTGATTTTATGGCAGTGTCAAGCTATGGTTCCTCTACTAAATCCTCTGGTGTAGTGCGTATACAAAAGGATTTGGATCAAGAAATTGAAGGAAAAGACGTGCTCATAGTGGAGGATATCGTAGATACTGGTTTAACCCTACACTATTTGATAGAAAACCTCTTATCCAGAAAACCAGCTAGCTTAAAGGTTTGCTGTTGTTTGGACAAGCCTGAACGTAGGGTAGCGGATATCCATGTTGACTATGTAGGATTCAATATTCCAGACGAGTTTGTAATTGGATATGGGTTGGATTTTGCAGAGAAATATAGAAATCTACCTTACATCGGTGTTTTATCCGAAAATGTTTATTCAAAGTAGCTTTTTTACCTTTGCATTTGTAGTTCAGTTGTGTTAGAATTTAATAATGTGTAAACCTAAAGAAGGAGGGCTGAGGTTGAGAAAATTTTTAAGAGGCCCAGGCTTTTATTTATTGTTATTGATAGTGATTATCCTCGTTGTTGCTTTATCTGATGTGGGAGGGCAGCAAGAGCGTTTACCCTATCCAAAATTATTGCAAGAAATTCGTGATGGGAAAGTAACCCATCTTATGAGTACCGATCGTGGTATTGTTGGCTTACGGAGTGGATCGGCCATTCCAGTGGAAAGCTTTCCTCAAAAATACGACTTTCAATCCTATGCACCCCATAGCACCATATTTGAAAGGGATGTGCGAATCATTGAGTCAGAACGACTAGGAGTATCTCCGGAAGAAATTACCGCCGATCAATTTCGTTTCCAGTGGGATCCACAACCCATACCAGAAACACCTTGGTGGATAACCTTCCTACCCTTTGTCTTTATGATTATAATTTTCGTCATTTTTTGGTTTGTCTTTATGCAACAGGCACAAGGTGGCGGTAATAAGGTAATGACTTTTGGGAAAAGCCGCGCTCGGCTACATCAAGAAGATAAAAATCAAATTACCTTTGACAATGTGGCAGGTGCCGATGAAGAAAAGGACGAGCTTAAGGAAATTGTAGAGTTTTTGAAAAACCCCAGGAAATTTATAGAGTTGGGAGCTCGAATTCCCAAAGGAGTATTGCTTGTAGGACCTCCTGGAACAGGAAAAACCTTACTAGCTAAAGCTGTATCTGGTGAAGCAGGTGTTCCGTTTTTTAGCATAAGCGGTTCCGATTTTGTTGAAATGTTTGTTGGTGTTGGCGCTTCACGTGTTCGTGACCTATTTGAACAGGCCAAGAAAAGCTCACCTTGTATAGTGTTCATCGATGAAATTGATGCTGTGGGTCGCCACAGAGGCGCAGGTATGGGCGGAGGCCACGACGAAAGAGAGCAGACCCTAAATCAGCTACTTGTAGAGATGGATGGGTTTGCCATTAATGAAGGTATCATAATTTTGGCAGCTACCAACCGTCCCGACATCTTGGATCCAGCATTATTGCGTCCTGGTAGATTCGATCGACGGGTAGTGGTAGGAGTACCTGATGTAAAAGGCCGTGAAGAGATAATCATAGTCCACTCAAGAGGTAAGCCCCTAGCTAAGGAAGTTGACCTAAAGGTACTTGCCAAACGCACACCTGGCTTCACAGGTGCTGATATAGAAAATATGCTAAATGAAGCGGCTATACTAGCAGCCAGACGCGACTTAAAGGAAATTGGCATGGGTGAGATGGAAGAAGCTATAACTCGTGTTCTAGCTGGTCCTGAGAAAAAGAGCCGAATTGTTACCGAAAAAGATAAGAAGCTGGTTGCCTATCATGAGGCTGGTCATGCAGTAGTGGCAAAATTGTTGCCAAATGCCGACCCAGTTCATCAGGTGTCCATTGTTCCCCGAGGTCAAGCAGGCGGTTACACCTTAACCCTGCCGAAGGAGGATAAAAACTATATCTCCCGTTCCGAGCTAGAAGATGAAATTACCATGTTACTAGGAGGCCGGGTTGCGGAACACTTAGTTCTAAATGATATAAGCACTGGTGCTTCCAACGATATTCAACGTGCCAGCCAGATTGCTAGAAAAATGGTTACAGAATACGGTATGAGCGATAAATTAGGTCCTATTTCTTATAATAGTCAAGGAGAGGTTTTCCTTGGAAGGGATTATGGGCATACCCAAAGCTATAGTGAGGATATTGCTTCACTTATTGATGAGGAAGTTAGAAGGTTGGTTCAGCAAGGCTTCAATCATGCCAAGCAGCTACTTCAGGAAAATATCAACAGGCTTCATAATGTAGCGGAAGCTCTACTAGAACGTGAGAAATTGGAAGCTGAAGAATTTGAAGAAATATTTGCAGTAATATAAAAAGAAGGCGTCCTAGGACGCCTTCTTATTTCATTACACATTTGTAATGAAAACATAAATGCCATCAAAACAAATATGTAATTGAAACACATTTAAAAGCTCAGCAAAATTGAAAGTTCTATAAATCCAAATTTATACTATTAATGTTCGAGTTTATATGGGGAGAAGGGAAGATAGATGTTTACTATTATAGCTATAGAGCCTAAACCACGAAGAAAGAAGAACTACACCCTTACCTTAGACGATGGTAGGGATTTTTCTGTCCATGATGAAGTGATTATTAAGCACCAGTTAAAATCAGGTATGGAAATTAGTGAAGAACAGCTTCAAACTTGGATTTGGGAAGCTAATGTTAAAATAGCACAAGACATGTCTATGAATTACCTGGGCTATCGTACGCGAACTCGAAAGCAATTATGTGACTATTTAGAGAAGAAAGGCTTTGATCCAGCAGTGATTGAGGAAGCTGCTGATAAAATGGAGGAATATCGATATATAGATGATAAGGAATTTGCTAAAGGCTGGGTACAAAGCAAAAAATCTGGTCAACCTGCAGGTCGAAGAAAAATCGCCTATGAGCTTAGGAGCAAGGGTATCTCCCAGGAGATATCAGAAGAAGCGCTGACGGCTCTTTCTGAAGAAGATGAACTAAAACAGGCTATAAAATTGGCAGAAAAATATCAAACTAAATACAAGGACTTAGCTATGCATGAGCAGAAGGCGAAAATAGCGCAGGCTCTTCAACGTAGGGGATTCGACTGGGATCTAGTAAGTAAGGCTTTGAATCAACTGATGGGGGATATGTGATACGAGATATTAGTAATTGGTATCTCGCCTCTTGCAACCCGCCTCCTGTAACCTGTATCAAAAATAGTGTTTGCAATTTTATGAATTTAGGGTATAATATATAGCGAAGGTCAAAGATGGTCAAAAACGTAAAGGATAGGAAGTGATACCGTGGCCCGCTTAAGTGATGTTATAGAGGAATTTATTAAAACCCTTTTAAAGGAAAGTGAAGGGCAGCTGGAATTACAGCGTAATGAAATGGCTGACTATTTTGAGTGTGCTCCTTCTCAGATAAATTATGTACTTTCAACCAGATTTTCTCCTAACCAGGGATACTATATAGAAAGCAGGCG
The DNA here is from genome assembly GCA_012512335.1 of Clostridiales bacterium. Classification (GTDB taxonomy): domain Bacteria; phylum Bacillota; class Clostridia; order Caldicoprobacterales; family DTU083; genus UBA5454. Next base: position 8,148 of record JAAZEK010000559.1, read on the forward strand.
AGGTGGTGGAGGCTTTATCCGCATTATCCGCCTTGATGTAGATAAACATGATTACCTTCACTATCTCTTATCTGAAGGGATTGGAGTACGGATAACAGAGAAAAGCGCTTTGCAAATAATTAAACGTTTACTGGAGCAAGGTGATATTTCTGAACAAAATGCTTACCTGATGAAGTCAGCCATAACAGACAAGGCAATCTCGATACCGTCTAATTTAAAGGATAATATTCGGGCAAGTATCTTGAAATCTATGATAACAGCTATCATAACATGGAATAGTAAGTAGCTGTGATTCCCAATTGTTTTTGGGTATCTATACTAAGGAGGTAGGAGTATGCTATGTCAGGAATGTAAACAAAAACAGGCGACTGTCCATATGACGAAAATTGTGAATCACCAAAAAACTGAGTCTCATCTATGCGAGGATTGTGCCCGATCACATGAGGATTTCATACAAGCCTCGTCATTTTCATTAAATGATTTGATTTCGGGATTCATAGACATGGGACATTCTCAAAAAACCTATGAGAAGCCAGCATCTTCTAAGTGTGCTGTCTGTGGAATGGAATACAATCGATTTAAGAAAATAGGACGTCTTGGCTGTCAGGAGTGCTATAAATACTTTGGAAATGAGCTAGGACCAGTTCTGGGACGTATACATGGAAACACACAACACGCAGGCAAGGTACCTAAAAGGGCAGGCTCAGATTTACAGCTAAAGAGGAAGATTGCCCAATTAAGAGGAGAGCTAAACAGAGCAATTGAGCTTGAGGCTTTCGAAAGAGCTGCACAGCTTCGAGATAAAATAAAGGAATTGGAAAAGGCTCAAGAGCAAGAGGGAGGGGCTAAAAATGAGTTGGATTAATGAAGCTGGCCCTGTGAGGGATGTAGTGTTATCCAGCAGAACTCGTATTGCCCGTAATGTTGCTAACCTTCCATTCCCCTCCATCATGAAGCCCGAGCAGGGTGAGCAAGTTGCACAAATGGTAAGAAGGTGTTTTCTAGATTCTAAATCTTCTGAGGAACATCAATTTAACTTTATGCATATGCGAGATGTACCTGCAGTGGAACGTCAAATTCTTGTAGAAAGACACTTAGCAAGTCAAGATCTTATGGAGAATGCTGAAGTATCTGCTCTTTTGCTAGACACCAAAGAAAAAGTTACGGTAATGATAAATGAAGAAGACCACATTCGTATGCAATGCATATTGCCTGGGCTCCAGCTTAGCCAAGCTTGGGAGACATTAAGCCAGGTAGATGATGTGATAGAGGAGCAGGTGGAGTACGCCTTCCATGAAAAGCTGGGCTATTTGACCTGTTGCCCAACCAATGTAGGAACAGGACTACGTGCTTCTGTTATGATGCATCTGCCAGCTTTAACTATGAACAAGCAGATGAATATAATTCTTCAGACCATATCTAAGATAGGTCTTACTGCACGTGGTATATACGGTGAAGGCAGTGAAGCTCTAGGTAACATTTATCAGATTTCCAATCAAATTACCCTGGGCCCGACAGAAGAGGATATCATAAGCAATCTGACCATAGCATGTAAGCAAATCGTTGATAAGGAACGTATGGCCAGAAAAGCTCTTTATAAAACCAGTGGAATTCAATTTGATGATGCGATTTGGAGAAGTATGGGTATACTACAAAATGCCCGTGTACTAGAGCTTAAGGAGTTTATGGCATTGATTTCTCAAGTTCGTGTAGGTGTTAGCTTAGGTTTGATTCCGACCTTTAGCGTAGAGGAGATTGATGCCCTAATGACTATAGGTCAGCCTGCCGGGGTAGTAAAAAAAACAGGTAGAGCTCTTGACGCCAATGAAATAGATGTCGCTAGGGCTGATGTGATAAGAGAAGTTCTTAAAGAAAAAACAGAAAAAACAGAAACAAAGGAAAGCTAGGAGGTATATTATGGCATTTTTTGCTAGATTTACAGAAAGGGCTCAAAGAGCACTTATTTACTCTCAGGAAGAAGCTAGAAATTTAGGCCACAATTATGTAGGGACCGAGCACTTACTTCTAGGTCTATTGAAAGAAGGCGAAGGGGCTGCAGCCCAAGTACTTAAGGGCCATGGAATTGATATTGAGGAAATTAGAGAAAAGATAGAAGAGCTTGTCGGGAAGGGCAATTTTAATTTCACCGAGGGCTTTGGCTATACTCCAAGAACAAAGCGAATCATGGAGCTTAGCTTTTACGAAGCCAGAAATTTAGGTCACAATTATGTAGGGACTGAGCATTTGTTGCTTGCTCTGATTAGAGAAGGTGAAGGTGTTGCATCTAGAGTTCTTAAAGACTCTGGTGTTGATTTACAGCAAACCCGTGAGCAAATCCTCAAATTATTAAAGGAGGAAGGTACGGAAACCAATCAACCAGGAAGTAAGAAAAAATCTCAAACTCCTACTCTTGACCAATATGGAAGAGATTTAACTGAAATGGCTGCTGAAGGTAAGTTGGACCCAGTTATTGGTAGAGAAAATGAAATCCAACGAATCATTCAGATACTAAGTCGACGCACTAAAAACAATCCTGTCCTTATAGGAGAAGCAGGGGTAGGAAAAACTGCCGTAGCAGAAGGCTTAGCTCAGAAAATTCAGGAGGGCAATATCCCTGAACTATTAAAGGATAAGCGAATAATCACCTTGGATCTTGCGGGTATGGTAGCAGGTGCAAAATATAGGGGCGAATTTGAAGAGCGACTAAAGACTATGATGGATGAAATCCGAAAAACTGGCGATATTATTCTCTTTATCGATGAAATGCATACGATAATTGGGGCAGGTGCGGCAGAAGGTGCTATTGATGCCTCCAACATCCTAAAGCCAGCTTTAGCTAGAGGTGAAATTCACGCTATAGGAGCTACTACCTTAGAAGAATATCGTAAATATGTAGAGAAGGATCCTGCACTAGAGCGTAGATTCCAGCCAGTTATGGTAGGAGAGCCTAGCATAGAGGAAGCAATACAAATCCTACATGGCCTGCGAGATAGATATGAAGCTCACCACAAGGTACGTATTACAGATGAAGCCATAAAAGCTGCGGTAGATATGTCAGATCGCTATATAAGCGACCGATTTTTGCCAGACAAAGCCATAGATTTAATTGATGAGGCCGCGTCACGGGTGCGCTTGCAATCCTTTACTACTCCACCGGACTTGAAAGAGTTAGAGGGGCAACTGGAAAATCTTTTAAAGGAGAAGGAAGAAGCGGTCATGAACCAGAATTATGAAAAAGCCGCTAGTATTCGTGATGAGGAACAGAAAATTAAGGATCAAATCGAAGAGAAGAAATCCAAGTGGAATAAGAAATCAATTTCTCATTCTGAAATAGTTGGAGAAGAGGATATAGCTCAGATTGTTGCAAGCTGGACAGGAGTACCTGTTAAGAAGCTTACAGAAGGAGAAACAGATAGACTGCTTAATATGGAAGACATTCTCCATAATCGTGTAATTGGGCAGGATGAAGCTGTAAAAGCGGTTTCGAGAGCGATTCGTCGTGCGCGGGCTGGTTTGAAGGATCCTAAAAGACCTGTTGGTTCCTTTATTTTCTTAGGGCCTACTGGTGTAGGAAAAACTGAGCTATGTAAGGCTCTTGCCGAATCTCTATTTGGGGATGAAGAGGCTATGATCCGACTGGATATGTCTGAGTACATGGAACGTCATACGGTTTCTCGATTGGTAGGTTCACCTCCTGGATATGTTGGCTATGATGATGGCGGACAGTTAACAGAAGCTGTTAGAAGAAAGCCCTATTCGGTAGTTCTCTTTGATGAGATTGAAAAAGCCCATCCCGATGTCTTCAATATACTTTTGCAGATATTGGAAGACGGTCGTTTGACAGATTCTCAAGGACGTACTGTTGACATGCGTAATACCGTTCTGGTAATGACTTCAAATGTTGGAGCTAGCACCTTGAAGAAACAGGAGACCATAGGTTTTACATCCTCTGATGATATGAAAGCCACGGAATACGAGAAAATGAAGGATAACATCATGGATGAGCTTAAGAAGACCTGTCGCCCCGAGTTCTTAAATCGGATTGACGAAATCATAGTATTCCACACATTGGAAAAAGAGCATCTGAGACAAATTGTTCGCCTCATGATAGGCAATGTTGCTAAACGACTGGCTGAACAGGAGATTTATCTGGAAGTTACAGAGGCAGCTCAAGACTTCATGACTAAGGAAGGTTTCGACGTAAACTATGGAGCCAGACCTTTGCGCCGTGTAATTCAGCGGATGATAGAGGATAATTTATCAGAGGAAATCCTAGCAGACCGGATTCATTTAGGAGATACGGTGCAGGTTGACCTAAAAGATGATAAACTAGTTTTTAATAAGAAATAAAGAGATATAGATAGGTTTGGGAGGGGAATGTAATCTAATGGCAAAAAAGAAAAACACTGCCTGGATGTGCCAGTCTTGTGGGCAACGCTCTGTTAAGTGGGCTGGCTATTGTGGTAGCTGTGGTGAATGGAATACCATTGTAGAAGAAGTCATTCAAAGTGAAGAACCCCCTCGAGGCATCGGCGCATTAGCCGGTGCTTCTTCCAAGCCTGTTTCTATAAATAAGGTGAGCTTTACTGAAACACCACGCTTTCCCAGCGGTTCCTTAGAATTGGATCGTGTTCTAGGCGGAGGGATTGTGCCTGGTTCCTTTATTTTGGTAGGCGGGGATCCAGGAATAGGAAAAAGTACCTTGCTAACCCATTTGGCAAGCCGAGTAGCAGAGAGCTGGGGTCCTGTTTTATATGTCAGTTCAGAGGAAAGCCCCCAACAGGTTCGGTTAAGAGCAGAGCGCTTAGGTGCTATGGCAGATACCTTTCTCGTAATGGCTGAAGCGGACTTGGATAGAATAGATGAATATAGAAAGGGCCTAAATCCCAAGGTGCTGATCATCGACTCTATTCAGACTGTGTACAAACCTGATATTCCCTCTGCACCAGGCAGTGTGGTTCAGGTTCGAGAATGTGCTGCTCAGCTATTGCGTATAGCAAAAAATACAGGAACTGCTGTTTTTATTGCAGGTCATGTGACGAAGGATGGCGCAATCGCAGGTCCCCGAGTGTTGGAGCACATGGTGGATACAGTGCTTTATTTTGAAGGGGAGAGACATACCCAATATCGAATTTTACAAGCTGTAAAAAACCGTTTCGGTGCCCTGGAAATAGGGGTATATGAAATAGGAGATGAAGGCCTAATTGATATCCCCAATGCTTCAGAATTGTTTTTAGCTGAGCGGCCTGTTGGTGCAAGTGGTAGTGTAGTTGTGCCGATTATGGAAGGTACAAGACCTGTTTTAGTAGAAGTACAAGCTTTAGTTAGTGCAAGCTATTATCAGAATGCTCGTAGAACCACCACGGGAGTCGATGTTAACCGACTTCAGCTTTTGATTGCAGTGTTGGAAAAACGAGTAGGCTTGCCTATGAGCAATAGTGATGCTTTTGTAAAAGTAACCAGCGGTATTAAGATAGATGAGCCTGCTGTAGACTTGGGCCTAGCTATGGCGCTGGCTTCAAGCTTTTGCGATTGTCCAATGGATCCTCATACAGTCGTAATTGGAGAGGTAGGTTTAGCGGGAGAGGTTCGGGGAGTATCTCAGCTGGAGCACCGAATCAGAGAATCCCAAAAAATGGGTTTCCAAAAAGCTATCATACCAGCAAATGCAGGCCGGGTTAAGGTGGATTCGGATTTTAAATTGACAGGTGTCCGCACTTTGGTAGAAGCGCTTCAAGTGGTGGGGATAGGTAAACAAGAAAAATAACAGGAGCTAATTAATGACCTTATATGATATTTTCATGCTACCCCTAGAGCAGATTGCTCTTAAGAGAATACGAAAAGAACTCTTAGCCAAGGCATATGGTAATGTACTTGAGATTGGCTATGGAACTGGTGTTAACTTTAAACATTATCATCCTACAGAGATAGAACACATATATGCACTGGACAAAAAGATTCATTTATTGAATGCTAGAAAGATGAAATACACTGTTGAGCTTTTTGAAGGTAGTGCAGAAGAGTTACCATTTGAAGACGAGACCTTTGATACAGTAGTAGAAACATTAGTTTTTTGTAATGTAGAGGATGTAAAGGAATCAATAGCAGAGATATGGAGAGTACTAAAACCAGGTGGGATATTTATTTTTATTGACCATGCAAAGCCAGAAAAAAAACAGCTTGTCTCAATATTTGAATCTTTCAATGGGCTTTGGCATGATATGGCAGGTGGATGCAATCTGCTCAATGAATCTCATAAGGAGATTGAAAAATCGGAATTTTTTCTGGTCGAACGCGGCAAATCTAATAATGGAGTGCTGCAATGGGGAATAGGCAGAAAAACTTAAAGCCATGTCTTTCGAATAGAAAGCTTAAGGCTTTAATTATTAGTTATTTTTCTTCTCCTTATCGGAGATGATATTTTCCTAGTGTAGACATTTTCTTTTCTTCTTGAAGAATAATATCATCAAGATTAACTCCCAGGGTATTTGCTAAGCTGGTCATATAGAAAAACTGATTACCTAATTCGTCTTTAATTATGGACCGACACTGAGGACAGAGCTCGCCAGTGAGATGATTGTCCATATAGCTTCCCATACTGTCCAAGGAGCTGTCTTCTGGTATTTCTTGCTTTTTGGCATGAATCTCGATACAGCCACAGGTTGTAACAGCTTTGGCTACTGCTCGATTTACTCTTGATACCGCATCTTGATTTTTGGACATAATATCAAGAATACTGCGGTGACGTATCAATTGGCCTTCGATTTTGTCTTGGTAGTCACTAAAGGTTAAATTTTTCATATAGAACACTCCTGCCTATCGCTCGCTATATTGTAATTATGCTGGAATTGTTTGTATTTGTCAATACATTATGGAACTTCTGTTAATCAATTGTGACTATTCGCAGCTAGTGAGTTTTTTCTCATTGACAATCTAGATTGTACTATGTTAAAATATCAGTTTTTGACTTTCAAACTTTTTTGTGCTATAATTAGAGTACTGTGAAGCAAAAAATATCGATTCTATTGAAAGGAGGCATCATGGATGTATGAGATAGGTGACAAGGTAGTCTATCCGATGCACGGTGCCGGCATCATAGAGGGAATTGAAGTTAAAGAAATCCTTGGAGAAAAGCGGCAATATTATATCTTGAATTTTGCCATAGGCGGAATGAAAGTCATGGTTCCAACCAAAAATGTAGAAGAATTGGGAATGCGAGATATTATCTCAAATGCAGATATCAATAAAGTAGTCAGCATTCTGAAGAATCCAAACGACGACTACACCCTTCCCGATGCTTGGAACAAAAGATATCGAATGAACTTGGAAAAAATTAAAACAGGCGACATTTACGAGGTAGCAAATGTAGTGAGAGACCTTATGATTCGCGATCATGTAAAAGGCTTATCCTCTGCTGAGAAAAAAATGCTGAACAATGCAAGACAAATTCTCATAAGTGAGCTGTGTTTATCAACTTCCACTGAAGAAGAAGAAATCTCCACACTTATAGATAATATCACCATAAATGATGAAACAGCGTCAGAGTGACGCTGTTTATTTTTCTGATTTTCTATTTATACTTATGAAATTCTGCTATAATGTTAATAATAGATATCAGGAGGTGATTTAATGCGGAAAGTATTTCGTTTTCTGCTTACTTTAGCAGGCTTTGTTATGGGTATGGCTATTGCTTTTTACATAGAACAAGGCCTCGAGCATTTTAATGTTATACTAATACCTATTTATCAAGATGTTATATTGTATACCCTTTTCGGAATTGTTTTTGCATTCATTCTTTTCTTTATATCTCCCAGCATCATAATTCATTCTCATGGATTTTTGAAATGGGTTGAGGGCAGGTTTAGTGAAGTCCCCATGGGTGATATTTTATTTGGTTCTTTTGGGCTGATTATTGGTCTCATTATTGCTTTTCTTATATCCGAGCCTATCAGCCAGCTCAGGTGGCCCTTCGTTTCTGTAATCCTACGAATTTTTCTATACGTTCTCTTTGGCTATCTAGGCATAAATTTAGCAACCAAAAGACGAGACGAATTATCGGGATTATCCATATTTCGTCGACTTGGCAAAGAGAAGCCAGTTAAAGAGGAGCCTATATCTATTCCTAAAATACTGGATACTAGTGTCATAATAGACGGTCGTATATTTGATATTTGTAGAACTGGCTTTGTAGAAGGTCCTTTGGTTATTGCGTCCTTTGTCTTGGAAGAATTAAGGCATATTGCAGATTCCTCTGATAGTCTAAAGCGAAATCGTGGTCGCCGTGGTTTGGATATACTCAATCGTATCCAAAAAGAACTGGATATTGAAGTTAAAACCTATGAAGGCGATATCAATGATGCAGCAGAGGTGGATGTAAAACTCTTAAAGCTGGGTCTACTGTTAAATGGCAAGGTTATTACCAACGATTATAATCTGAACAAGGTAGCTGAGTTTCAAGGGGTACCAGTTCTTAACATCAATGAATTAGCTAATGCAGTAAAGCCTGTTGTTCTTCCTGGAGAAGAAATGCTGGTTCAGGTTATAAAGGATGGCAAGGAAACAGGGCAAGGGGTTGCTTATTTGGATGACGGCACAATGATTGTAGTCGATGGAGGAAAAAAGCATGTGGGAGAAACCATAGATGTTTTGGTTACCAGCGTGCTTCAAACAGCTGCCGGCCGAATGATCTTTGCTAAGCCCAAAACAGCAGATAGGGTAGTATCTTAAAATAATAAATATAAAAAAACAACTTGATTTCCAATGACTTTCCAATATAATAGAGAATAAGATTAAGATAAAAGGTTGGGTAAAAATCCAACCTTTTTGCAATTGAGGGGTTTACGATGAAATATCCGATTATAGGGATAATACTAGCGGCTGCTAAGGGCTTAAGAATGGGAGGCTCGGTTCCCAAGCAATATCATGAGCTGGCTGGACGCCCAATATTAGCTCACAGCTTAGAAGCTTTCGATAGAGCTCCTTCTATAGACGCCATCGTCATTGTATCTGCTGACAAAAAAACCATTAAAGAAGATATTCTTCAGCGCTGGCCTATTAGCAAGCCGGTTAACTTTGTATTAGGTGGTAGTGAAAGACAGGATTCCGTATGGAATGCTCTCAATGCTATAGAAAGCTGCAAGATTGTAGTCATACATGACGGGGTTCGTCCTTTGATTGAAGTTCCAGTTATTGAAGAATCTATTAGAGTTGCCCAGGAATTTGGTGCCGCTATTGCAGGAATGCCATCCAAAGATACCATAAAAATAGTAGATGATAAGGGGTTCTCCATAAAAACACCTGACCGCAATACATTGTGGGCAATACAAACACCTCAGACATTTAAGTTTAATCTATTGAAGGAAGCCCACATAAAGGCAAAACAGGATGTCTATATAGGTACAGACGACAGTTCTCTACTGGAGAGAATTAATTATCCTGTAAAGCTTATTGAAGGTGGTTATGATAATATCAAAATTACAACACCAGAAGACTTGATTATTGCCAGTGAAATCTTGAAATTTAGGGGAAAATGAAAGAGGAGATAAGCTTATGAGCCTGGGTATGAGTATGAGAATTGGAATGGGATATGATGTCCATCGATTGGTAGAAGGACGCCCCTTGATCATCGGGGGAGTAGAAATCCCTTGGGAAAGAGGTTTGCTTGGACACTCCGATGCAGATGTATTAGTACATGCTATCATGGATGCTCTGCTAGGTGCTGCTGGACTAGGGGATATTGGAACGCATTTTCCGGACAATAATGAAGCCTATCGTGATTGTTCTAGCCTTGCTCTATTGGAACAAGTTGGGCTATTACTTCGTCAAGAAGATTGGCGGGTAATTAATATAGATTCTGTTATAATGGCACAACAGCCTAAGATGATGC
>JAAZEK010000560.1 GCA_012512335.1 Clostridiales bacterium
ACTCTGGCCTGCATATATGATAACCAGCATCCACCATCTTTTCTGCAAAAGTAAGGGCAGTTAGATAAAAACCAATGGGCTCCATCGTTTCAATAAAAATCTTGATAGGTTCCAGGCAAACATTCATAAATAGTTTCTCTACCTGCGCAATACGACGCTTCCATCGTCTTTCAACCTGTGTAATCAGGAATGATTCAAGATGAACAATATCATTATGGTGCTTTGTTCTCCGGATAGGAGGCAGTAGACTGTTCACAGGGCGAGATTCTTTTTCCAAAATGCTTAAAGCTGGTATATCTTTATCGGATATATCGCGCACTTTGAATGAATAAACGTCACAATTTCCTAGCACTCTTGCTCGAACCGATACACTGGCCAGTGGCTGAAAGATGGTCTCAACCTGCTCCACACATTTTAGAATGGATTTAAATGAATGGGAATCCAACATTTTTTTATCCACTGACTTATTTCTAAAAGTTCAGGGATTTGATTTAAGCTATTATATGCGTTTTGTATCCCCTCAATATATAATTGCATAAGCTTTAGCATCCCTGTGCAATAAACTAAAGGACCTTGTGCATGCTGTACTTTCTGATAGGCTTCCCGTATTAAAATATTATTGATAAAAATATGCTTACATTGTTCGGATGCACCTGGTGTATTCAGAAGTGCATAGATGATACTACTTCTTCGAGAAATCTCCCTGCTCTGTGTGGTTATGTATTTCTGTATCCAAGCGTCCATATCCGACACAGCTACTTTTAGAAAATGCTGCCCAAAGTTATAGAAATCCAAATCATCTAGCAACATAGGCGATAGTGATACTGGATGAGAACAATCAATCCAGATTGATGTCATATGAGAACACTCCTTACACAAGATATATATGGAAACATTAGAGTTTCTTTTTCTTGAGTCACCATATTGAGGATATTACTTACTATTTTTGTTTTTTTGCTCACCACTACATAAGACTGGAATTTCCATCGAATTGTTTCAGTTTTGTCAAAACATTTTTAAATTTAAGCGACATAGAACTTTGGAGAACGTATAGTTGGCTACAAAGGACCTTATTCATTCTCTGAATGGGACACTGGCACTTCTGTTGGAAATAAATAACGGCTTGGTCCATCAAGAACCAAGCCGTTATTTATTCACTAATTAATTCTGTAATTATTCTGTTATCAATCCCACATCTTTACTACATCAATATCCTTAAAATAATGATTTATGATGTCTTCTGCACTTTTCTTATCATTTGCCATATTATAAGCGCCCCACTGAGACATGCCTACACCAAGGCCATAACCTCGGCCAGTCATAACTACATTATTACCTTCTAGAGCAATCTTGTCTATTAAGGTGGAACGCATATCTGTTGTACCTAAGGCCAATCTTAACTCTGCAGCGGATATTTCAGTGTCATCAACCTTAATGGTAACAGCACGGCCAGAAGGCCCTTGCTCACCGATGGCTATACTGTTTAATCCTTTTATGGGTTTACCCGCTTCATTCATTGCAGCAATTACTTTGTCTTTGGGAAACTTAGCAGTCCAGTTCTTTGCATCTTCCGCAACTGCCTCACCAGTATCAGGAGATTCTACTACCTGAATGTATGGTGGTTCTTCATCCTTATAATTAAGGCCTTCCTTAGGAGTGGCTGTCTTTCCTCCTGCATTGGAGTGGAACCAGGTTCGGGCAAATTGTCCATCATAAACGATAACCTGTCCTCGAGTATCCTCAACCGCTTGTCGAATTGTATCATTTACTTCTCCTGCATTCCAAGCCTGGGCTTCCTCAATATCAGTAGAAACATGTGCATCTTCATATTTTGATTGTCCCTTTTCTTCAATGAACTGTAACACAAAGGTACGGGCGATAATTGCCTGTGCTTTAATAGCTTCTACAGGCCAATCATTCTTGATTTCACCTGCAACAACTCCTGCCACATATTCCTCGAATTTCATATCCTTAACTTGACTTTCCTCAGTGATATAGACCTTCAAGCTAGGTTCCTTGCCTTCTTCTGCCCCCAAAGCCTCAGGTAATTTTGGTTTCTGGGCCTCTTCTCCTGAATTATCATCACCTTTATTATCCTCAGGTTCATCAGTTGAATCTACCTTCGGCAGTGGTTCTTCCCTGCTCTGCTGACGAATATCGCCCGTAGGGGCACCTGGTGTTTCTCGATTTTGTCTGTCATTAACTCCGCAGGCTGATAACAGCAAAGAAAGGAACACTGTAACCAGGATGCCACAGATTATCCTTCTTTTTTTTATATTCATATCTTACGATACGCCTCCTTCTATTCTTAATTGAAATCTCTGCATAGCAGCTTGGATTTCTAAAACCTAAGAATAGTATTCGCTTAATATTAGGAAGCAATACCGAAGTTTTCAAAGCTCTTGATACATTCGAGAGGTTTCCTCTTTTTTAGCGTGTTCGTTTATAGCCAGAACCTCATATTGACGAATTCGATCGCCAAATTGTATGCTGATTCGGTCACCAATCTTAACTTCACTACTTGGTTTTGCAACCTTGTCGTTGATCTGTACCCGACCTTGGCTACTGACTTCATTAGCTACCGTTCTTCTTTTTATGATTCTTGATACTTTTAAAAATTTATCCAAACGCAAACTAATTCAACCCCTACTTCAATTTTTACTCATTTAAAAGCAAAAAACCGGGGTTCACCCCGGCTTCCTGTCTTTATTTTACGGAATCTTTCAAAGCTTTGCCTGCTTTAAATACAGGTGCCTTTGATGCTGGTATGGTGATTTCTTCTTTAGTCTGGGGATTTCTGCCTTTTCTTTCTGCTCTTTCCCGTACTTCGAATGTACCAAACCCAACTAGTTGTACCTTGTCGCCTTCTGCTAAAGTTTCACTAATAACTGATACTAAAGCGTTTACTGCTTTTTCGGTATCCTTTTTGGTCAGTTCACTTTTTTCAGCAACAGCAGATATTAATTCTGATTTGTTCATGCTTGAACCCTCCTTAAAAATATGAATTCTTCATAGCTAATTCGCTATATTTCCTCAAATTCCTTCTTTTTCCCATAATATTTTTGCCTTTTATGACATTTCTTAAAAAGTAAGGAATGATAAGTATAGGTTTACCATTTTTTTCTTGATTTATACACCCTTTTCGGCGTTAAATCGCTCTTTTGCTTGGTTCCACAGGCTATCCATCTCTTGGAGTGTCATTTCCTCCAAAGGCCTGTTTGCATTTTTTTCCACATAAGCAAAACGACGTATAAACTTTTCTATGGCATCTGTTAAAGCTAGCTCTGGTTCTTCTTTCAAAAATCGGCTGACATTTACCACAGCAAATAACAAATCTCCCATTTCCTCATGGATCTCATCTTTATTACCTGTACGATAAGCCTCTTTCAACTCTTCGAATTCTTCTTCCAATTTAGCCACAGCATCTTCGATCTTGTCCCAATCAAAACCAGCTAGTGCCGCCTTCTTTTGGACCTTGTAGCTACGCATAAGAGCTGGGAGAATGTTAGGAATATCTTTCAAAACCTGGGTATGGCTTTTCAAACCCTTTTCCTCTTTCTTAATGGCTTCCCAGTTATCTACCACCTGTTCAGCTGAGTTTAGCTCCACATCCCCGAAAATATGGGTATGTCGATTTATCATTTTTTGACAGACTTCAGTAATAACATCTCCAATATCAAATTCACCATGTTCACGGGCCACTTGGGCATGAAATACTACCTGTAACAATACGTCTCCTAACTCTTCTGCAAGCTTGTCCATGTCTTTTAAGTCAATAGCCTCAAGCACCTCGTAGGTTTCCTCAATGAGATACTGCTTTAGGGATTCATGGCTCTGCTCTCTATCCCAGGGACAGCCATCTGGCGCCCGCAACATCTCCATTATCTCTACCAGATGACGGAACTTGTAGCGATTTAAGTCCATTAACTCAAAGCTGGGTAGATATACACAGCTTGTATGGTCAAATTTTCGGGAATGATCCAGTGTATGTAGTAAAACCTCCTCAATATCCGGGGAACCATCCTGATTTAATTTACTAATAAAAACCTTAGCCTCAGCTGGGTAAACTGCTAAAAGCTTAAGCTTTATTTCAGCAACTAAAATGCTATTATCCATTCCAGTAATAACTGTAGGAATCCCAGGGTCAAGTTGGTTTTCGGGCAATTCGGCAGCAGACAGAACTTTTATACCTTCCACTCCACATTGGTGTATGGCAGCCAGCACTGAATGATCCTGACTGACACCAGATAGAATTTCTAATTGAAATTCGCTGCCCTCTATTTCCTTCAAAATCTCATATACTAATCGTTCTCCTACCATTGGATGACCAGGTACACCCAATACCAAATCTTCTTTCTTTGCTGCAGCTAATACTCTATTAACCATTTCTGGGTATATGTAATCAAAATTCTCACTATTATCATAAATATCATCTAGGCTACTGAAGGAGATACCACGTTCTATAAGGAAGGGAACAATGCCATGGTGTTTAGTACGCAAAATCACCTGTTTGCCACTCCTAAGGGCTTCTAAGGCGCCTAAAGTTAGTTCTTCATGCCTACCTGTACCCAAGCCAACAATTGTTATTTTTGAACTCATATGCCCTCCTGTTCGTTTTATAAAGACTTTCAGCGTCATCCAGAGCGTTATTACAATGTGCTAATCTCGTATTATCTTAAATCTAGTTAAAATACGCCCTAGTCTTTTTCCACCAGGTAGCATCTCAAAGTCATTGCGGTTAATCGCTCCTATTAGCAATAGCATTACAGCATAGACAATTACTCCAACAACTATTGATAACAAGCTAGCCTTGTTTCCTCCAACCATTCCCTTAAAAAGCTCATAAGAGAAGAAAACAGAAAGACCCATGACTACTGTAGCAATTACAGGCTTCACCAGATGGTCTACAATCTTCATCTGTACTCGGGAGTAACGGATAACAGCCGCCAGGTCAAGTAAAGCTGCGACCCCATAGCAGACTACCGTGCCAATGGCTGCACCTTTAATATTCATTTCCGGAATACCTACTAAAATATAAGTAGTCACAACCTTAAATAAACCACCAATAGCTAAGTTTTTCACTGGTATGGATACCCTGTTTAGACCTTGTAGAATCGCCGTTAAGGTTTGCACTAAGGTAAGGAAAATAACTCCAATCGCCAAAATAGCCAGCAATTGGCCTGCCAGTGTAACTTCGGCTTCCGTCAAGCTACCATAAAGCAAAGCACATATCGGCCTTGATAATACAGCCATACCTGCCGCTGCGGGTAATCCCATCAGTAGGGTGAGGCGAATACCGGTTTCAGTTTTTTTCTTTATATTTAAACTGTCCTTATTGACAAAGGACTCGGAGATAGCAGGTACTAGGCTCATAGCCATGGCTATGGTAAGCACAGCAGGAAAGTTAATAAGGGGACTTACAGAACCGGTTAAAACCCCATACATTGCTAATGCCTGTTTTTCTCCAAACCCGATTTGTTTTAGTCGGTTAACCACTATTAATGCGTCTGCCATGCTCATTAGCGGCATAATAGAAGCCCCTATGGTGATAGGAAATGCTATGGAAAGTAATCGCCTCATAATTGAGCGATTAGAGATAACTGTGCGATTCCTTGGAGCTCGCTGAATATGATGATTGATTTCCTTTTTCTTTCGCTGATACATTCCCATAAGTAGTACCAAGGCAGCCCCTTCACTTAGTGTGACCCCCACAACCGCGGCGGCAGCACCATATTCTGGCCCCTTGGATATGTAAATGGAGGCAAACCAAATACCCAGTATCAGTTTACCTAATTGTTCGACTATCTGGGATAAGGCGGTTGGAGTCATATATTGCATCCCTTGGAAGTATCCCCGAAAAGATGAAATCAAGGTCACAAATATAAGCGAAGGCGCAATTGCTCTAATAGCATAAACTGCCTCCTGTGTACCCATTATACGAGCAGTAAGACCACTTCCAGCAAAAAAGACTATGAAGGTGGAAATTCCCATGATTAGCATTAGCTTGACTGATATCTTAAATACCCTGTGTGCATCGCGATAATTGTTCATAGCAATACTTTCAGCTACCATCTTAGATATTGCTGTTGGAATTCCAGCTGAAGAAATAACCAATAAAACAGAATAGATGGGATACGCCATGGAATAATAGCTCATTCCTACGGTACCTATGAGGTTTGTTAATGGAATTCGGAACATAGCCCCAATAAATTTTGAGATCAAACCAGCAGCAGCAAGAATGGCTGCCCCTTTTACAAAAGACT
>JAAZEK010000561.1 GCA_012512335.1 Clostridiales bacterium
CCCATTGCCTCCAGAGAAGCAAGTAGATAAGATAAGGTCTTTATCAGTGGCTCCTCTGTTTGCAGAAGCCATTAATAGAATTTATGAGGGATTGCCGGTCAGCACTTTGTTTAACTGATTTTCCCTATCAGACAGAAGGAAAGGAAGTAAAGTATGTTTCTTATTGTAGGGTTGGGGAATCCTGGGGACCGATACCATGGTACTCGGCACAATATTGGTTTTTATGTAATAGATCTTTTGGCGGAAGCTCATGGCATTTCTGTAGATCGAATCAAGCATAAGGCTGTTTTAGGAGAAGGTCGCATAGGAGATCATAGGCTTGTATTGGCCAAACCGCAAACCTTTATGAATAATAGCGGAGAAAGCCTGTTGGCTCTAAAACAATGGTATAAACCCGAGCCCCAGCATATAATTCTTATATATGATGATGTGGACTTAGATCCTGGGATCATGCGAATTCGTCCTGAGGGCAGCGCAGGTACCCATAATGGAATGCGATCGGTTATCTATCATCTTCAGCACCAGGATTTCCCACGTGTTCGTATAGGTATAGGTAAGGCACCAGAAGGCTGGGACTTGGCGAATTATGTCTTGTCCCGTTTCCGTGAGGAAGAAGTGGAAGCTGTGAAAGATGCCTGTGAAAGAGCTGTTAAAGGTATTGAGTGTATTCTTTCCCATGATGTCGAACAGGCTATGAGCAGGTATAATGGGTAGGTGGATACGAGATACGGGTAGATGACCCTGTATGCCGAAAAAATAATACCACTTGTCTATTTTTAAAATAGACAAGCTTGACGTGTGCAAAATAAATTGTATATATAATAAGGAAGTTGTTGATTTAATGGAAGCTATTTGGCGAAAGCCTCTAGAAGGCTGGACCCAATTTCAAAAAAGTAGAGAGAATGTGCGAAGCGTAAGGGGTATGACTGCCTATACAGGAGTGACGGAAGCACAGAAATGTCACTTAATTGCTAGCATAATCCACCCTATGGATGAAAGCTGCCTGCTAGTCACTTATGATGAGCTTCAAGCCAATCGTCTGTTGGACGATTTGAAATTGTTTCTACCAGATAAACTAGTTTTGTTTCCCGCCAGGGAAATGATGCTGTATCATGCCGCTGCCCATAGTCAAGAAGTAACAGGCAGGCGGCTTTCTGTGTTGGAACGGCTGATTTCAGGTGAGAAGCTAATGATTGTCACTTCTATAGACGCACTGCTGCAGCCAAACATTCCATTGGAAGTCTTTCAAGACTCGATTTTAGAGCTTAATGAAGGAGAAGAGATTTCTCTTTCCTACCTGACAGAAAAAGCAATACATCTGGGGTATGAACGAGTCGCTTCCATTGAAGGTCCTGGTCAATTCAGTCTGCGTGGAAGCATCTTTGATATTTTTCCTTTATCTCATGATAAGCCTTATCGGATAGACTTCTTCGACGAGTTTATTGATTCCATTCGTTCCTTTGATCCAATTAGTCAGCGCTCAGAAGAACGACAGGATTCGCTGAGAATATCGCCTGCAAGAGACTTGGTGCTAACGGCCCAAACTCAGCAAGAAGGTAGAGAACAGATAGAGAAAAGCTATCACCAGCTACTACAAAAGATGAAAAAGGATCCTGAATTTGATACTACTAAGCTACAAAGTCGTATGCAGGAATTGCTGGAGCGAATGGACCAGGGAATTTTAGATCATCAATTGGTTCACTTTTTTCCATATTTCTATGAGCAACCAGGCAATCTGCTTGACTATGCAGGATCAGAGGCTATGTTGATTTTGGATGAACCTACACGAATCAAAGAGCATAGTAATCAAACTGCTACTGATTTTAGCGAATATTTTAGAGATCTGCTTATGAAGGGAGAGGTTCTTCCCGAACAAGCGAATTTGTTGGGCAGTTATGACACCATTCTCAACCAAGTGAATCAATACAGAGGCATGGCTATGTTATCCTTGCCTCGAAGCAACCTAGGCTTTGAGCCTAAGCGCATTCAGCCCGTAGCTGCTCGAACCATACCTGCATATCACGGGAAGTGGGAGCTCCTAGCAGATGACCTTCGCTA
>JAAZEK010000562.1 GCA_012512335.1 Clostridiales bacterium
GCCCTGATATTACACCTGCTGAATTAACATCAATGCTCTCTGCAACAGGTACCTTAGGCAGACCGGGCATGGTCATGATATCTCCTGTCAAGGCTACTATAAAGCCTGCTCCGGCTGATGCTCTAACACCTCGAACTGTAATTCGAAAGCCTGTCGGACGACCAAGTTTTTTTGGATCGTCAGATAAAGAGTATTGGGTTTTGGCCATGCAAACAGGAAACTTGTCCAAGCCAAACGACTCCATTCTGGAGAGCTCCTTCAGGACACCGGGAGAAAAGTCCACACCATCGGCTCCATAGATTTCCTGAGCTACAGCTTCAATTTTCTCCTTCAAGGGAAGCTCACTCTCATACACAAACTTAAATTTACTAGTTCCACCCTCTATTAATTGAATTACTTCATTTGCTAAATCGACACCGCCTTCTCCACCTTTTGCCCAAACCTCAGACAAGGCTACTCTAACTCCTAGTTGTCGACATTTTTCTTCCACTAGCTGTAATTCCGCTTCTGTATCCGTGGGGAAGCGGTTAATGGCTACAACAGCAGGTAAACCAAATTTTACAGTTACATTTTCGATATGCTTTAGAAGATTAGGTAATCCTTTTTCGAGAGCCTCTAAGTTTTCTTGGTTTAATGCTTTACGAGAAACGCCTCCATTGTATTTCAATGCTCTTATTGTTGCGACAATAACAACAGCAGATGGTGTCAAATCTCCAATACGGCATTTGATATCTAAAAATTTTTCAGCCCCCAAGTCTGCACCAAATCCAGCCTCAGTGATGACATAATCCCCTAGCTTTAAAGCCATTCTAGTAGCCATCAGGCTGTTACATCCATGAGCAATATTAGCAAAGGGTCCTCCGTGGACAAAAGCTGGCGTGTGCTCCAATGTTTGCACCAAATTAGGTTTCAGGGCATCCTTCAAAAGTGCTGCCATTGCACCTTCTGCCTTCAATTGCCCAGCAGTTACGGGCTGATCATCTCTCGTATAACCAACTATTATATTCCTCAGCTTCCCTTTTAAATCATCGATGTTTTTTGAAAGGCATAGTATGGCCATTATTTCAGATGCTACTGTAATATCAAAACTATCTTCCCTAGGTACACCATTGGTTCTACCATTGAGTCCATCGATTATAAAGCGCAGTTGACGATCATTCATGTCCATACATCGCTTCCAAGTAATTTTCCTAACATCCAAACCCAATTGATTGCCTTGGTAAATATGATTATCTATCATGGCAGCAAGCAGGTTATTGGCTGCTCCAATAGCATGTAGATCTCCAGTAAAATGCAAATTAATATCTTCCATAGGTACTACCTGAGCATATCCACCGCCAGCAGCTCCACCTTTTACGCCAAACACAGGACCTAAGGAGGGCTCTCTTAGAGCAATAACTGCCTTCTTACCTAGTTTGTGCAAGGCGTCACCTAAGCCAACAGTGGTAGTGGTTTTGCCTTCCCCAGCGGGTGTAGGATTGATGGCAGTAACCAGAATAAGCTTTCCGTCAGGTTTGTTTTGATAACTGTCTAAAATGTTGTAATTCACCTTGGATTTGGTGTTTCCATAGAGCTCAATATCATTTTCAGGAATTCCTAAACTTGCTGCAACTTCTCTGATAGGCTTCATTTCTACACTTTGTGCAATTTCAATATCACTTTTATACCCCATCTTGTACCTCCTAGTTAGATTTAGTTAGATTTAAATCATCTATTTTTAAAGTTAGTATAGCACGTATTTGTTTATAATTGTATAATGTTATGAAAGAAAGGGTGAATACAATGAAAATTATTGATGCTCATCTCCATTTTTCAGATAGAGAGGGCTTTAAAAAAACAGCGAGAGAAGTCGCTGAGGTACCTTATACTGCAGAAGGGCTGAAAAACGAATATAAATCAGTCAATGTAGTAGCTGGTATAGTTATGACTTCTCCAGGGCAAGAGGATTCCCTAACTTCTTCTGGGAAATCTCGAGAGCTAATGCTGGAAGACGGCACCCTGGATAATTTATTCACCTGCGTAGGAATAAACCCAGTGGACCTATCGAAGGATTCAAAGGCTGAATTATATCTTATAGAAGAAAAATTGAATTTACCTCATGCAACAGGAATTAAGCTCTATCCTGGGTATTTTCCGGCATATGTAACCGAAGCTATTTACAATCCTATTTATAAGCTGGCGAAGAAGTACGATGTGCCTGTAGCTATCCACTCTGGAGACACTAGCTCTACCCGTGGTCAATTGAAATACAGCCACCCATTAACACTCGATGAGCTGGCCGTAAAATATCAGGAGATTAATTTTGTTATCTGTCATATGGGAGATCCTTGGGTTTTAGACGCAGCAGAATTGATTTCAAAGAATCGAAATGTCTATGCCGATTTATCTGGCTTTATTGCAGGTAATGCCCATATGGTGCAAAAACGTATACAGACCCCTCTTTACCTGGATCATTTTCGGCAGGCTTTTATTTATAGTGATAGATATGACAAGCTTATGTTCGGCACCGACTGGCCAATTGTCCCTGTGGCGCCTTATGTAGATTTCATAAAAGCCATTATCCCCGAGGAACATCATGGGGATGTGTTTTTCAATAATGCAAAGAAACTGTATCCTAAGCTAAGAAGCCTCTTAATGTGAATTGCTCCTTTTCCTACACAATCTACGAGCTGACAAAAATGACCGGAAATACCGGTCATTTTATTGCCTTAATTCGATTTAGAAACATTAGCTTCTTTTCGCTATGCCTCTCATATTCTTCTTCACTTATCAAATTTCCTTGTCTCAAATCATATAAGTGCTCTAGGAAGCTCTTACATATTTCGATTAGAGCCGATTCACAATGATTGACCTCCATATATATATATTAGCCCCCCATCAAACGATTGATACACCTTACAAAAACACTATCCGCTTCGCTATCTCTTAATATATATACAATACATACAATTATATTCGTTAGTTTTATAAATTTTCCTTGTATTTCCTAAATATTTCCCAAGAAATATAAAAATATTATAAAAACAGTTATAGATAAGCGGCTTATCATAAGTTTATACCAATACTGTTTATATGAGCTAATCATTTTTACTGATGTTTTATTGTTTCAATATTTTTGAGTTCTCCGCACCTTTTAGATGAGGGGCAAGCAGAGCAATTTCCGCAGAAGTTTCCTTTTTTCACATTGCTGATTTGTCTATAGATTAAATATCCAGTATATCCTGCAATGACTAGCCCTATTATAATGGTTGGCATGGTTTTTCCCCCTTCTGATTCCGATTGATAGCATTCTTACTGTTTTCCTGTCTTACTGTACACTTAAATGAATAAACTTCCTATCTGGTAAACTAAAACTGAAGCTAACCATGCAAATACAAGTTGAAACATGACTACGAATGTTGTCCATTTTGCTGATTTTAGTTCCTGAGCTATTACAGCAATTGCTGCAACACATGGTGTGTAAAATAATACAAAAATCATCATTGAATAGGCATTTAAAGCACTAAACCCCATAGCGCCAAAGCTTAGTTGCATTGCGCTAAGACCTGCAACAGATTCGAGGTTTGTGATTCCGAATAAAATACCCATACTTGATACTACGACTTCTTTCGCAGCCAATCC
The DNA here is from genome assembly GCA_012512335.1 of Clostridiales bacterium. Classification (GTDB taxonomy): domain Bacteria; phylum Bacillota; class Clostridia; order Caldicoprobacterales; family DTU083; genus UBA5454. Next base: position 3,622 of record JAAZEK010000562.1, read on the forward strand.
AGATATTAAGGATACTCCTATCTGCCAATATCCTAGCCCTGCAGGTGTTAGTACAGGAACAAGGAAGCGCCCGATAGCAGCTCCTATACTCTGTGACATATCCTCTACGTAGCCAGTTGTTCCAAATCTCAAAATAAACCACAATATTACAGAGGCCAAGAAAATTGTAGTTCCAGCTTTGGATAAATACGCTTTAACATTTTCCCAAACATAAATAAAAATGCTGTATAAGTTTGGAGTTTTGTATTCGGGAAGCTCAATCAGTAGCTGATTAACCTGTGTTATTGTATTTGCTGATTTAGATTCATCTGCTTTGTTCTCAATCTTTGTTGCTACATATGCAGTTAAAAGCCCTGCTACTAAACCGATAATGTACATTGATAAAGCTGCTAGGGAAGCATAGTGACCAAAAAATATGCTGGATAATAAAACATAAATTGGAATTTTCGCACTACAAGACATGAATGGTGTAATAAGTATGGTTTTTCGTCTATCTCTTTCATTTTCCAAGGTTCTTGTTGCCATAATTGACGGTACAGTACAGCCAAATCCA
>JAAZEK010000563.1 GCA_012512335.1 Clostridiales bacterium
AGCCTTATCAGCTAATTCAATGTATTTTTCATAGTTTTTGAACTTTTTTGTCTCACAATCTGTAATACCGATGCTCACACTGACTTTCTGACAGCAGCTCGTAATAGCGTTTATGGATACCTTCAACTCTAATAAAATTCTTAGCAGCTCAGATAGTGGATACCCCCATGCAAGACCGTTAAATTCCTCGCCACCATAGCGAAAGAACTGAATATTATACTTTTCTTCATAAAATAACAATGTTTTGCCAAATTGGTTGAGTAGCTGATCGCCCGCCACATGACCGAATTGATCATTATACTCCTTGAAATCGTCAATATCTATCATGATAACGCTAGATGGAGCATTACTGTCATCTACTCTATATTCACCTATAAGCTGGAACAATTTTCTTCGATTTTTCAATCCCGTTAATTCATCAGTTTCTTTTTCTAGTATGAGCTGCCGTTTGGTTTCAAAAGCCTCTATGCGTGCTTTTATCATTTGATTCCCGACCACTATGCCCAGCGTCAGAAAGCAAAGGCTGTTGACTGCATCATCAAGACCTAGAACACTTCCCTTAAATATAAAGGCCAAAGCTGTGTGAACGAGATAGACCCCAATAGAAAAGAGGTCAACTCTAAGCGGCTTGTCAATTAAGCAAAGGGGAAAAATGCAAAACAACCCAAGTATAATAGTCGCACGTTGCTCTGGTGAGTTCACAACACTCATATAAATGGAAAATAAAAAAGCACCGGTAAACACCAAATAGATGCCAAGCACCGGCTTTTCTTTAAATGGTTTAATTTGAAACATCAAAAACACCAATATGAAAAGTATGATAGATCCCAAATAAATAGGAATTAATCTAGATTTACTTTCACTGAAAGGGCTGATCAGAATCGGAATAAGCATTGCTATGATGCCTACTAAGATAAACGTTTTGAACATATTTGTATTATGTAAGAAAATTGGTTCTGCGTTGTTTTTAACCAGAATTCTAAGTTCATTATTTTGTTTTTCCAGACGGCTCATAATTTTCATATATAATGTGTCCCTTTTTATAATCAGAGATTTTTTTTAAGTTCTTGTTTACCCATTCTTAACAACTTCTATTTTAACATAAATTCCCCCATATATCCATATTTGAACCTTCCATCACTAAAGTGACGGGAGGTTCAATTCAACCGATCAGGACAAGCACCAAGTTAAGCACTAAGTCAAGCACCAAGATAAGCACTCACACTACTTCTTGGTTGTTTTAATTTCAAATGTAGGTGGATTCTGAAGGTGTTTTTTTACCGTACATAAATCCATGGACTTTATTATTGCGTTCTCATATTTCTTAGGAAAATCCTCTGGCACCTTTAGATCAAGTGATATTTTAGATATCAAACCAGTACTATAATCATTTTGTATATCCATAGAGATACTCATTCCCTCTGTGGAAATGCCCTTACTATTACAAAAACCTAATGCATATATTCCTGCACATGTAGCTATAGAGCTTAAGAAGAGCTCAAACGGGGAGGGCGCGCTGTTTTCTCCACCTGATGTCGTTGGCTGGTCAGTACGAATAGTATGTCCTCTTACTATTGCATCTACTTTAAGACCGCCTGGGAATTCTACTTTTAAATACTCCATGTATACCATCCTTTTAAATTATTTTCTTAGTATTAGAATTTTCTCATTAACAACTGCTAAGCATATTGTACAGAACTTATTTTTAGTTTACCGTGACTTAATCACATAGAATAGAGGGGATTTTGTTAACTGACTTTTCCTACTTGCTAGATAACGTGTTTTGAGAACAATTTAGAAGGTAATTCTCATGTGTTTGTAGAAATAGTTATCTGGAACACTTATATTATACACAAATTATAATATGACAGCTAATGAGAAGGAGTAGAGTAGGGACATGGCTAACAACAAAAGAGAACAAGAACGTGCTGAACTACATCGCACTATATGGAATATCGCAAATGACCTCAGGGGAAGTGTGGATGGGTGGGACTTTAAACAATACGTTCTAGTGATGCTTTTTTACCGTTACATATCCGAGAATATTACTTCTTACATCA
>JAAZEK010000564.1 GCA_012512335.1 Clostridiales bacterium
ATATTGCCCATTCTGTTTTGAGCGATGCCTCTCTCTACCTTGGTTTTCATAAAATCATGATTCTCATCAAAACCCTTTAGCAATGCATTCCTTCTTGTTTTCATAGAATTCAACTCCTTATAAAAAGTCATGGTAGTTCAGTTAGTATGTACCATATGCCTTTAATATTGAAGTAAAATATAAAATGCCTAGATAGCTGCGATTTTCTTAATATAAGAGTGTAGTTCAAATGGCAAGGATTGTTGGTAATCCTTGCCATTTGAACATTCACTACCACATCAGGTTAGAAATAAATATCTACTTAACCATATAGCTATCTTATCTAAAACTTACTCTTTTCCTGTTCGCCATCTCTTATACCAGGATATAGCTTATCAAGTCCCTCTTCCCTGAAAGGATTGATAACCCCTACCTTTTCTCCTTCTCTCTCAATAGGTATATTCCATGCCTTCTTACGGTAGAATTTGTTCTGGAATCTATTTTCTATGCGTTTGGATTTTTCCAGCGAATCCATACATGCACGTATGCAACCTTTTGCCCCACACAGTGCAAAATATCCACAATGGTTCAAAATATACTTATAATACTTAATGATACTTCCACCATTTTCCTCGTAGAAATTGCTTCCCCACGTACCTAAACCAAGAGGATAAGTTAATCTGTATGCTTCTTCTTCTGTAACGTCTGAGCTAGTAGCATCAAATTCAAGGTTTGGAAAATCATTTTTAAGGAAAGGAGAAATGGTGTTGTTAAGGCCATGATGGGTTAAAGTACAACGTCCCATATGCACATCGCCCCATTGAATCTTCTTGCCACCTATTTCAACTGTGATTTTTTTGTCCTCGTCTTTCACTGGTGGAATAGCGTTTCCAGGACAATCTATCACACATTTTCCACACTTGTTACAGATTGAATAGGGTTCTACAATTGGATCGGGTTCTAATTCTGCATCAGTAAAAATAGAGCCTAATCTAACTCTTGGTCCAAATTCCTTGGTTAAAAATACCTTTGAATGGCCCATTTCTCCCACTCCTGCACCTACACCTAAAAGCCTTATACTACAAGATACGTCACGAGGAACTTTACCCTCAGCAACTGGTGAATGGGCTGGAGATCTTTCAGGAACAGAAGGATAATGAGGTACTGCCTCCCATCCGTGATCTTCAATAAAGCATGCCATTTCATAAGTAAGTCGTGGCCTAAATAGTGTATTTAGCTTGTTATATGCATAAAATGAATAGTTATGCCAATGGGTTCCTTCTTCAATACCCCTATAAGAACCCCTAGGAATTCTCATTGCGATAACAACTACTGATTTTGCATCAGGAAAATATGTTTTTGGACTCATAAGTTCCGGCGCATTTTTATATCTTTCTATGTTACCAATACCTATTACATCAATTCCAAGCTCTTTTGCTTCCTCTTTAATCATTGCAGATGTAAGTTTCATGGCTTTTTATACCCCCTTTGCTATGTTTTTTACTTTAGTCCTGCTTAATATATTGGCTTTTATCGTATATATCTATTGACCAAGCATCTCTTTTTCTGAATGGTTTTTCAAAGGTATTGCTAACTCTTTTCTGCTCATCCAACTCATGAACACAGGTTCTTAGACAAAGAGCAGCCAGTCTATCAGGTTTGCCACTTTTAATCAACCTATTAGCGAATGCTCCATTTTTACACTTACTGCATAGATTATAATCTACGTTTCCAACTCTCATTTCTTTACCGCAAATTTCAACTGTTTTGCTTCCAGTTATGGCATTAAGAGGACAAACCTCTGCACACTTATCACAATCAGTACAAATTCTATCTTCTAGAATTGGATCTGCTTCAAATTCTGCATCAGTTATTACCATTTGCCATCTTTGTCTTGGACCGAATTCAGGAGTAAGAATTTCTCCACAATATCCTATTTCACCTAATCCACATGCTACTGCAGAATACATGAAATTTGGTGTAACGTTAGGAGCTGGATTTCCTTCTCTTAAGGGTATACCCATCCCTTTAGCTTCTGGAGGGTTAGGGAATATGGGAACAGCCTCATAGCCTCTGTCTTCCAGATATCTGGTAACTTCATAGCACATTAAGGAGTTAAAATTGTCATCAAGCCATGATGATCCAAACATTGAATAATCACCAAAATTTGTGCCTTCCTCAACACCACGAAGTGCGCCACGAGTAATTCTTTTACCTAATAGAATTACTGTTTTTGCCTCTGGGAAAATTGAAAATGGATTTTCTTCAGGTGCTAAGCCTTCAAACCTCTCTTCTGATGCAAAACCTACAAGATCAATACCTACGGACTTTGCATATTCCTTTAGTCCTTTTTTTAATTCGATCATGATAATCCCCCTCATACTTTGTTATTTTAATTGCTTTGAAAAGCAAATTGTGGACTTAGTTACCAAATATACAGAAACGTTTCTGTAATATACAATATTAAGCTTGTAATGTATACCTTTTCATTCCGAACATAACCTGTCATTCCAAACATACCTTGTCACTCCGAATGCAATGAGGAATCTTTAGATCCTTCGTTACACTCAGGATGACACTATCATGTCATTCCGAACAAACCTTTCATTCCGAGTTTACCGAGGAATCTATCTCC
>JAAZEK010000565.1 GCA_012512335.1 Clostridiales bacterium
TCCTAGATAGCATGTTAATAAAATAAGCTATTGGCAACAATAGAATTAATAAATATTTTTTTGAAAGTTTCTTTTGCACAGTAATCATCCTGCCATTGGATAAATTAATCCTTAATAGTTTCTTGCTCTCTTCTTTATTAAAGCATAAGTGTAAGCCGTGAATCGGCTTACTTCAAACCGTTTCAATATATACATAAACGCAAAGTCCTGTGACTTTGCTTCATTAACTGTATATATTATAGCATACCGAAGCCCTTGGCTTCAATCAAAGAAGTCAAAAGTCCGAAGGATGTTACGCTTCACATAAAACAATATAATAATGAGCTTTTTTTCGGGAATAAAAAACAGCCCAGGCATATTGCTGAGCTGTCTCGATGTTTTACTAGAGGTAAAACGAGTTCACTTTGCGAAGCTTAATTAATTATCCTGCGTACAACATAGTTACTGGAATATATCTTTCTTTTTACTACACCTTTTCTGCTATTTGCAGCATCAATCATCTGACCGTTACCAGCATAAATTCCTACATGACCAGGGAGACAGATGATGTCACCAGGTCGTGCATCTGCCTTTGAAATAGCTACACCTGCAGAGCGTTGATTCATACGTGGGATAGATATTCCAAAGTGCTTGTAAACATATACAGTAAACCCTGAGCAGTCAAATACATTAGGGCCAACTCCTCCACTTACATATTTCTTGCCCAAATGTGTCTGTGCATAATTAGCGATATCCTGGCCTGTAACTCCACTTACAGATATAGTCGATTTAGAGGAACTCTTAGATGAACTAGATCTAGAGGTAGTTACTTTTGGTTCGGGCTTTTTAGTTCCTACAGCAAGAATTTTTTTCACAGGTTCTTCCAAAATGGTCTCTTTTATTATTTCACGACTTACTTCCTTACCATTTTGGCGTACTATGACAAGCTCTACTTGCTTTTTGCCATCCTTGCCTTTCTGAACTGTCTTGGTATTTCCTCTTAAAAGAGTATTATCATTCTTTTTTTCTGTCTCATATGGGATTTTGCTATCATAGCTTAAAGTTTCTTCCGTCACAATGTTTAATAGCTTCTTTTCTCCTGAAAGAACAATAATATCGCCTTCTTTTATCTTTCCAGGGTCTAAATCTGGATTAAGAGCTTGAATTTCCTCGACTTTCATGCTGTTTTCTTGTGCTAAATCCCAAAGTGTATCATCATCTGAAGCAATGTGTTCAACAATGTCTTCATTGGCCTGTTGAAGTAAAACAAGAGCTTCATCAGCGCTTATAATATTTTTAAAGTCTACTTGTACAGAATCAAATTGCACGTTTTCGGAGAAATCTATATTTAAGAGCTGACTATCTGACGATGTTATCTCGTCCATATAAGGTTTCTTAATGATATCTGTCAGTTGCTCGGCTTCTTCCAATGTTCGTACATAGCAAATGGAGTTACCATCTACACTTATGTCAATGGCTGGGCTTTGTATTGTAATGGCCTTACCAATGGCATCTGCAATTTGTGACTCACTAGTTAATGCTGAACCTCCAATTGATTCCTTGAAATGAACCTCAGATTGAATACTTACATCCTTAGGATATTGTTTGCTAATTTGATTCATAGCA
>JAAZEK010000566.1 GCA_012512335.1 Clostridiales bacterium
AAGGAAGTTCATCCATATATGAAAGCAGTTCTGATTACCAACGCTTATATTAGTGAAGAAGCCCTTAAGGATATTATTCCCTTTATAGATGCAATGAATATAGATTTGAAATCCAGTAGAAACGAATATTACAAAAAAATATGTGGCGGATCAGTGGAGCCTGTAAAACGAACCATTGAAACTGCATACCAAAACAAGTGCCACGTGGAGATTACTACTTTAGTAGTGAACGGGCTTAACGACAGTATGGAAGAGGTCGAGGAGATAGCCTCTTTTTTAGCTTCTCTAGATAAAAATATACCACTTCATCTGTCAAGATACTATCCGGCTTACAAAATGACACGTCCAGCAACAGACACCGATGTGATGCTTCAAGCAAGGGAAGTAGCTTCGAAGCATTTGAACTATGTCTATCTGGGTAACATGGGCAATGTAGATAACTCGACCTATTGTCCAGAATGCAAGGCAGTATTAATAGAAAGGGATGGTTACTCCATAAGACTGCATATTACAGAGTCTGTATGTCCTGCCTGCGGAGTCGCCGTTCCTATACACTACTAAAATTTGATTATACTGTAACGTAAAAAATTATTCAGGAGGTTAACTATGAAATTTTGTTGGACAACATTAAGTGTAAAGAACATGGAAGAATCATTGAGATTCTATGAGGAAATTGTAGGGCTAAGCTTAAATAAAAGGTTCATAGCTGGGCCTGGCATGGAGATTGCATTTTTAGGAGATGGAGATACAAAAATAGAACTTATTTACAATCAAGATAAGAGTGATGTAGAAGTAGGTCCAGATATCTCATGGGGCTTTGAAGTTAAGTCCGTCGATGAGATGATAGATTATTTAAAAGATAAAGGCGTGGAATTAGAAAGCGGTCCGATTCAGCCAAATCCACATACAAAGTTTTTCTTTATAAAAGATCCCAATGGGCTAAGGATACAATTTGTGGAAAATATGTAGGGGGTTAACATGTCAAGATTACCTCAACAAATCCATGTCTACTTATACAGAAAGAACCCCAATGGTGTATATGAGTATGCAATTTTTCAAAGGTCAGATAATGAACTTTGGTGGCAGGGGATCAGCGGAGGAGTAGAAGAAGGGGAATCTATTGAAGCTGGTGCTAGAAGAGAAGTGTTTGAAGAAGCAGGCATCAGTGATAACCTGCTAATGTATAAGTTAGAAACTCGGAGCTATTTGCCTGCATATATATTCAGCTCACAGGCGCAAGAAATTTGGGGTAAGGATGTACTTGTCATACCTATGTACTTTTTTGCCATGCCCTATGATGGTGAAATAAAGATATCCGAAGAGCATAAACAATACAGGTGGCTTCCATACGATGAAGCCGAAAAATTAGTATATTTTCATGACCAAAAGACTGCTCTATGGGAATTAAATGAAAGATTGTTAAGAAACAATCTTGTCAGATAATTATCTTTCATAATATAGCCTGTGATGTAATCAGTTTTACATCCATACCGTTGGTTATTATATAGAAAGAAGTATTTTATATTTATCAAAAGAGGTTGATAAAAAACCGTGGAAAAGAGGATTAGCTATGGCTAAACATCGAATATATGCTATGAGCTTCGCAAAGGTTTATCCAATGTATGTTGCAAAGGCAGAGAAAAAAGGACGTACTAAAGCAGAAGTCGATGAGATCATCCGCTGGTTAACAGGGTATAGCCAAGAGGAACTGGAAATGCAAATAAAAGAAGAGAAGGATTTTGAGAATTTTTTTGGTGAAGCTGCTAAGCTGAATCCATCTCGTACATTAATAAAAGGTGTAGTCTGCGGTGTTCGGGTAGAGGACATTGAAGAACCATTAATGCAGGAAATTCGCTATTTAGATAAACTAATAGATGAGCTGGCTAAGGGCAAAGCAATGGATAAGATTTTGAGAAAGTAACTAACTTATTTTAGGGGTGTATATTAGTTGAGCAAATATTGTCTGACCATGGTTCCTATATTTAGCCATTTAAATGAAGAACAAATGGAAAAGATTATGCCAAGAATCAAAGAGGCTAAATTTAAGAAAAACGAAATAATTTACAGCGCAGGTGATGAATCGGATACCCTCTATGTAGTACGGAGGGGTAGGGTAAAACTATATCGCCTTTCTGCCACAGGTAAAGAACAGTTAATTGCTTTCTTAAATCCAGGTGAGTTTACAGGCGAGTTGGCATTATTCAGGCAGGGTAGCTATGGAAGGTTTGCAGAAGCCACAATGGACACTGAGTGCTGTACCATAAGCAGGAGAGACCTACAGGAATTTCTATTAGAATATCCTACAATAGCGCTAAAGCTGTTAGAAGAGTTCTCAAAAAGAATGGAAACATCAGAAAAGCAGCAAACTAGATATGCTACTGAAACAGTGGATACAAGGATTGCCATGTTTATTGCAGAGAGCTTGGAAAGTGAAGATTCTACTATAGTTGAGTTACCAATGTCAAAGAAAGACTTGGCCTCTTATCTTGGAACAACACCTGAGACAATTAGTAGAAAGTTAAATGAATTTGAAGAAGCTGGATT
>JAAZEK010000567.1 GCA_012512335.1 Clostridiales bacterium
ATAACCTTGTCATGAAACTCCCCATCAAGAAATTCCCTACCACGCTGTCCTGCGTCTCCATACAGCACCATACGCAAAGAAACCGGTTTTTCCGTTACCTCCTCCGGCTTACTTTCTTGAGTTGGCGCAGGTGTGCTGCTATTAGCTGGTTTGCTGGCTTCGTCACTATTACTTACGCATCCTGTCAGTAAACCAATGATCAAGCACATGCATAGTAGCATTGATAAAAAAAACTTTCTCATCTCTCTTTTCCTCCTTTAAATTGATTTAATTAAGTGGATTTTATATATTAAACTACCCTGGGATATGGCAGCTAATACCTCTTTTTTGGATTACACTATCCCTTGATGCCTCCAACGTTTATGCCTTTCACGAAATACTTAAAGCTAAAAGGATATAATGCTACGATTGGTAGGATTGTCATCACTGCTACTGCCATCTTAGCAGTTTGTGTGGGAATAGGTAATTTTTCAAATATGTCAGACAAACTGGAATCCTTTAAGAGGGCAGAAGAGTTTGCCAACATACTATACAAAAGCTTCTGCAGAGTATGATATCGACTGTCACTGATGAGCCACTGTGGCAAATGAAAATCATTCCAAAAGGTCAGCACATTGAACAAGGATATTGTCACTATACCCGCCCTTGCAATGGGAATCGCAATCTTCACAAATACTTGGAAATGAGTCGCTCCATCCAACTTTGCAGACTCTATCAGCTCATCGGGTACCTCACGAAAGCTACCCCGAACGATATACATGTTCCAGACACTCATCCCATAGGGGATAAACAAGGCAAATAGATTATTTTTAAGACCATAATACTGTGTACATAGTATATACCAAGGTAAAACACCACCACTAAATATCGTTGTGAACCAAGCAAAGAAAGAAAGCTGACGTGAGAAACGGAACACACTTTTCTTTTGGCTCACAGCATAAGCAAAACACGTTGTCACCAGCACGGAGTAGATAGTGCCTAAAATCACCACAATCAGGGTATTTGATAAGCTATTTAACAACATTTTCCCTTTATTAGTAATCAAAAACCTATATGTGTTTAACGTAGGATTCTTTGGAAAAAGAGAATATCCATATTGCTGTATGTATGTCTCATCTGTAAGAGATGCTGAAATAACCATCAATATAGGTAAAAGACAAGCTACGGACATCACGATCAAGATAAGATAGTTCAGTCTACTTTCTCTTTTTAATATTGAACGTTTTCTATGTAGTTTCTGCATAATCATATCTCCTTCCATTAAAATAGCGCATAGCCAGAGTCTATTTTCTTAACAATCAGGTTAGTACCAAGTACTAATAAGAAGCCAAACAATGATTGATACAGGCCAATTGCCGAAGCAGTGGCAAACTGTCCATTCTGCGTGGTAGTGCGGTACACAAAAGTAGTGATGGTATCTGTAGTTTGAAAGAGTAAGGGATTCATCTTCGTCATACCCATTATCTGCTCCAGACTTCCTCGCAGTATACCTCCTACATTCAGTATAAACAATACGATGATAATAGGTCGCAACAAAGGTAACGTTATTTTTGTTATCTTCTTCCAACGACTGGCCCCGTCAATTTCTGCTGCCTCGTAAAGCCCCGGATCGAATCCAGTTAGAGTAGCATAATAGACGATGCTTCCATAGCCGAATCC
>JAAZEK010000568.1 GCA_012512335.1 Clostridiales bacterium
ATATTAAATATTCTAATTGCGTTTTCTCGTGCCACCTTCTGGAAAACACTATCACTGATTTTACCTTCATCTCTCCAACTAATAAGCAATTCTGGTAATGGAACAGGCATCCCTACAAAACACATATCAGTTCCAAAGCAGAGTCTATCTTGGAACTCGTCCAAGAATCGAGGACCATATTCGTCATCGCGAGCCAGCGCACTATATGCAGTAAAGTCAGATAAATCACCATGTAGATTCGGATACCTACGCATAAGCTTTGGTACTACACCTTCTTCTTTAACTTTCCCTGTAGGAACCCTGCCTACCTGACCGCCTTTTAAATCAAAAATGTACCCTCTTTCACCTGGCGTTTCCAACCTAGCGATTTCTGACCAAAATACTGGACCATGTCCAAATATTATGAGATTTGGAAAGCGTTGTAAGGTATGCTCTAACTGCGGCAAACCTACATCATCATAAAGTCCAAAATCCCCTGTCAATTGATCAGAACCATCAAATGTTACAGGAAGGCCTACTTCCTCCGCATGGCTTAGTAAATTCTGCACCATGGGGTCCATCAGTGGCATATTTGGCATAATTTCTCCAAGCCCTCGACAACCGCGGTCCTTATAGTACTTCAAAACCTTTCCAAGTGGTGCATTTGGTGAGTTCGTCATACAGCGTGGATCAATATTGCAGAAAGGAATAATCCTATCTGGATACTGCTCTGCCATATCAAGTATGTCCTCGTTTGTCTGCGGAAAATAAATCTCTGGACTTACAATAGGCAAAACACAGCCTTTTTCGATGCCAAGTCGATCATACTCAGAAAGTAATTCCTCAACAGTACAAAATTGTACAACAAAAGGCACTGGTTTACGATATGCATGGGCGTGGATATCAATGAACATTGAGCACTCCTCCTGTCTTAAATAATTGCTTTTACATCCAAATATTCTTTATATTTAACTGATGCATCTTCTTGTGCTTCCTTACGGATACTGTTAATTTCTTCAAAGTTATTTATTAATGTATTCACTACAAATTGATCTATGGATCCACTTTCAACCATGTTTTCTAATATACTTACGGCCTTATCACTGTCCATTCCTTTACGATATGGCCGATTCTCGGTGATTGCAGTAAACACGTCAGCTACAGCCATAATCCGTGAACCCAAGGTTAGGTTGTCGCCGCTAATTTTAAATGGATACCCTTCTCCATTTAACCTCTCATGATGGTAAGACGCCCATTCCTTAATTGTATTAAATTGGGGTATGGCATTTAACAATTGATACGTATAATATGTATGAGAACGTATTTCATCGAATTCTTCTTCATTCAATTTCGTAGGTTTTTCTAATACTTCATTTCTTATGGCAATCTTTCCTATATCATGAAAGTTGCCAGCTATCAACATCATTTTACATTCAAGCACGGAAAAACCCATAAGCTCAGCTAATCTTTGGGCGGTTTTTGCGACACCAGCAGAATGACGAGATGTGAACACACTTCTAAAATCCACAATCCTAGAGAGTACTGCAGAAAAATCGATAATATCATCAATATCCATAGGAAGCATATCAAATAGTCCAGGAGGTAACTTACTTACTGGTGTTTCAGAAATCAAGTCCAACCATATATATTCTTTTTTACTTAGCTCATATAGAGCATCCACCATAACTGGACCAAAAGCAGTATCTTTTTTTCTTCTGATTGCATCAAGAACTGAAGGTAACTGTGTCAATACATTCTGGTCTGGCTTTATTTTAAGGCAAGTACGATCTGCAATATGTATAACATGACTACTTCTTGGGATTGCTTCTCCTTTATAATACAAACCATTACCATTATCCCATGAAGTATGATGGTATCGTATTATATTAGATTCTTTCTTCAAAGGCTTAAATCCTTCAAGAAGCTTCGAGCCACTTATAGCATGCTCGTGTATATAATCAGGCTCAGTATCAACAATAGACAATCTTTCGTTCATTGAAAGAGCACCTATGTCATGTATTAAAGCTGCTAGAAAAACACTTTTTTGATCAGACAAGGAATAATTAAGTTGCTCCGCTAAGCGGTAAGAGAGATATGCAACCTGCTGATGGTGATTAGATAAGACAGGGTTTATCATATCTTGTGTGTTGGAAACACAAAGTAATAGTTCTTGTAGATTTATTATTTTTTTCCCCATATGTATGTTCTCCAATCCCCAAATTATATTGACATCCAGCATCACTAACCCTTAAATATAATATCATCTTTGCATTATAGTGGCAACGATAATAGATATTTTTATAACACACGAAGCGGTGTAGCTGGATCTAATACTGAATCTATCTTAATTGCAAAGGAATTACCATCCAGGATATCCTTGTCATTCACTATATGGACATCTAATAGCTTATCCATAGTATAACCTGTGTGCAGGTAATTAATTTTGGCTAAGGCACGACTCCATCCATCTATCCAAGTTTCCAATATTAATCGCTGTGTGTTATTTTGCTTATCTACATGAATCAGCAGATCAATATCACTTCCCATACCTGCATCACCTGTGTTAGTGCTACCAATTAAATAAACCCCTTTAACACTAAGGGCTTTCATGTCCAAGGTTTCAGCTATCTGCTGAGCCATATAATTTCGCCATTGCCAATGATCCTGTTCTTCTTGAGCCCTAAAGAAATCCAGGTTTGTTTTATTTGAGTCCTTGTGATCACCAGATTTAGAAGGCTCAGGATTAGTTAGAAATGCAACAGCCTGTTCTTGATCAGAGTTTAAATGGATAGAAAGAGTCTGTCCAAAGTATGATTCTGACACATCGATAACTTTAACTACTCCAGAAAGATGTGCATATTCTGGTAAAAGACTAGCCAGTAAATTTTTATTGCTCATGAAGAAGCCTTCTTTAAATATAATCCCTTTTTGGTCAGGATAAAGAGGAATGTATACAATTCCAGCCTCTACAAGGTCTTGAAAGAAATGAGTTCCAAAAGAAAGCTCTGGTGCATATGATTGTTTTTCTCTTGCTAGCTCAATTAAAGCTGCCGTTCCAGAGATGTCAGAAAAGGTAACTCTAACTCCTAGTCGAATGTCCCCCCTACTACCCCATCTACCTGGACCTATTAAAATGTACTTACGTTTTGGTAGTAAACCATTTAACTGTCCCACTGCTTCTCCAACAGAATAAAGCTCAGGTAATGTTGATAATGCACTATAAGCATTACCGTCCACATAAACCACATGAGTGATATCCCTTAATAAACCATTAGTAATATAGCGGTTAGCAGTAAAAACAATGTCTTGATGTTTCAGGTTTTGAGGAATAGGAGCTGGGCTACTGTTTAGACCTGATCCTTGTGGACGGCATTGTAGTAAGTATAAATCGCGTCCATCGTAGGCAAATTCTATATCTACTGGTGTATCCATCTTTTTTGATAGTACATCTAGCATCTGTTTCAGCTTTTTAGTGATATCAGTTGTGGTTAATATATTATGGAAAGTAGTTACCATTTCATCTTTTTTGGTATCAATAGTAAAAGCGTTTTTGTTTTCTATAAAATCATCATTTACAACTGATATATATTTGTGCAAATCAGGAAATTCCGCTCCCACTTCCCTGTAAAACCTTGTAGCCTCAATAGTTTCAAATCGATTTTCTTCAAGGTTTATTAGATCTATAAATTTAGGAGAATAGCGACGTATATCATCTGGTGTTTGATTGACTCTCATCTCTGGTTGCCCTGGAGAAATAAGGATAGGATAATCATCTTTTACTCGATCTACCGCACGGGTGCCCAATCCCATAACCATTCGCAAAAGGCCATCTTCTCTCTTTACGCGAGGTGACCAGCGTAGCAGGTTGTGAGAAAAAGCTACCCCTGATAAGGCAGGCAGAAAATACTTAGCTACTTTTCGTCCTATAACCTTCTGGATTAGGATTCCCATTTGTTCAACGGAATTCAATAATCCTCTTTCCAGGCGATATTGGATGGCATCTGGGTTGTACATAGATGAGTATACTTCCAAAATTGCATCAATCAATGCCTCCAAACGTTCTGCTCGAGTTCCTTGATTGGCTAGAAAAAGACTTTTGTATTTTCCACTGAAAGCATCCCCACGCTGATCTTCCAATAAAGATGAAGAACGGACAATAAGTGGATCATCCCCCATATCTTCAATAACGACATAAAGCATTTGAACCGTATGAGGTGGTAATGTAGCATTTTTAATTCTGGAAACAACATTGTCGTAGCTGTTGCGTATATCAAAAAGGGAATTATATTTAAAAGAATTAAGTTCTTCCAGATTATTATAGTGGAGAAAATCAACCATTTTATCTGTTGCCAAGTACCATGTACGAGGTGTTTTGATGCCTTTTAATAATGGATTTGTCTCTGCTTCGTGCTGAAGAATCTGGTCTGCAATAAAAAGGCCAGCTCCCTTACCACCAATATTTCCCCTACTGGTATCAGAGCCTATTACCCTCTTTAGTATGGATTCAAAGTCGCTGATTTTCATGTTATCTAGAACAAGGTTAATCATTTTGTCATCACTTGCAAGAAAACGATGGGTAAGCTCCGCTACCAGCCAAGTTTCTGTAGTAGAATTTTGGGATGGCTCTCTTACTGCATCTGTATATTTTCGTACAGCATCCAAAATGCTTCGGATGCTGGCATCTTTGTTATCGACAGTTCTTACTAATGCTAAGATGCGTTGTTCCTGTATCCAAGTGCTTATCAGCTCATATATATCACCTTGTGGTAGAAAGCTTGTAGCTGCTGTAATTAATTGCTTCCTTAATGCAACTGCATCTATTACGGCAGGCTTAGCCATTGGTGTATTAAGCTCACCATAGCTTTCTTGTTTATCCCACTTCAAATCATCAAATAATAGATCAGCCTTAGCGCCAACCGTCTTTTTAAGGTAGATGCGCATTTTCTCTCCTATACGCATAAGCATATCTGGATCTATACTCTTAAGCATATCTAGCATAAGGTATAGTTCCCGTTGCCTATCCAATGTCATCTGAGAAATACGTTGGGCTATGGAATCGACCAACTTAATCTCATTTTTAAGCAGCTTGCATTCACCGTCTAGAAGTTCACAGATACAGCCAACAGCTAGCTCCCCTACCGACTCATCCGCTATCCTTAGAGGCACTTTATAGAGAACCTGCACGCTAGGAAAATCTTCCTCTGCATAGATCTCATCACCTAAGGTGATTTGTGCACGGCAGGCCGAGGGTTGAGTAAATCCAACTGGTATTATTCTTACCAGTTTCTTCATGGTAGCAGGTAAGCTTAACTTTTTATCCTGCAACACTTCATCAACCATATACAAGCATTCTAGTTCCTTAGCTCTTTCAGATAGTTGAAAATTGTAATCATCCATGGTATTGCCCACCTTTTTATCATTTGATGCCAAAGTTCGGCTTAAGTGAAAATTTCTAACTGTTTTTATTATATATATTCATGCAATGAAAATCCATAAAAATCTTATAACCAACAAAAAAGCCGGAGAAACAAACCAATCTCCGACTCTTACTTTATCATAAGCTGTTAATCTACAAAAAATGTCCACTTTACTAGATCAAATACCTAGCGCTAGCCGATAGGTTACACGATACCTTGAGCCAACATGGCTTCCGCTACTTTTTTGAATCCAGCAATATTTGCACCTGCAACTAAGTTGTTTTCGTATCCATATTCTTTAGCGGCTTCACTGGCATTGTTAAATATATTTACCATAATTTCTTTTAACTTTGCATCCACTTCTTCAAATGTCCAAGAATCCCGTATGCTGTTTTGAGACATCTCCAAAGCGGATGTTGCTACACCACCAGCATTGGAGGCCTTTCCAGGCGCAAACAAAACGCCTTCTTTTAAGAATATATCAACAGCTTCTGGAGTTGTAGGCATGTTTGCTCCTTCTGCTACAGCATAACAAGCATTTGCTACTAATAACTTGGCATCCTCCCCATTCAATTCATTCTGTGTTGCACAAGGAAGGGCAATGTCACATGGAATACTCCAAATACGTTCAGTGTTTTTGTGATATTCTGCTTGAGGATGAATTAGCTTATATTCCGAAATTCGCTTTCTCTCCACTTCCTTTAGTTGCTTTACAGTATCTAAGTCAATCCCCTTAGGGTCATAAATATACCCGTCAGAATCGCTCATCGAAACTACCCTTGCTCCTAATTGTTGAGCTTTTTCTACAGCGTAGATTGCTACATTTCCCGAGCCTGAAACTACGACTGTACTGTCTCGATAGGACTTCCCATTAGCCTTAATCATTTCATCTACAAAGTAAACCAAACCATAACCCGTTGCTTCCTTTCTAGCCAAACTTCCGCCATAGCTTAAGCCTTTACCTGTGAGAACACTCTCATAGGCATTTCGAATTCTCTTATATTGTCCATACAAATATCCAATTTCCCTAGCACCTACTCCTATATCTCCTGCAGGAACATCAGTGTCAGCTCCAATATGACGATACAACTCAGTCATAAAGCTTTGGCAAAATCGCATGACTTCGCCGTCGGATTTTCCCCTTGGATCAAAATCACTGCCTCCTTTACCGCCGCCTATAGGGAGTCCGGTTAATGAATTTTTAAAGACTTGTTCAAAGGCAAGAAATTTGATAATACTTAGGTTTACAGAGGGATGAAATCGGAGACCGCCTTTGTAAGGGCCAATTGCACTGTTGAATTGAACACGAAATCCTCTATTTACCTGTACTCTATTTTGGTCATCAACCCAGGGCACACGGAACATAAGTTGACGTTCAGGCTCTGTCATTCTTTCCAATAAACCTGCACGAGCATATTCTGGATGTTTATTTATTACTGGTTCCAAGGTTTCTAAAACCTCTTTTACTGCTTGATGGAATTCCTGCTCACCAGGATTCATCCTTATTGCTTTCTCTAATACATCATTTATATAGGACATGTGATGAAGGCTCCTTTCTATTTCTTGTCTCCTAATCTACTTGTTACTTTATTTAGTTAATGTTTATGCAACTTTTGAATTTCAAAGTTTCATATACCGCACAATTTACTCACTAAAATGATTATATCACACCTTTTATGAAAGAATCAATAAAAATTAAATCATTTTATTATATTTTTTATAAAGTGCTTACTGCTTACACTGTAATAATAAATCACGTGGAAACAGTTGGGTTCAATCAATGAAGTCAGGAGTCGCGAGTCAGGATTTAGTAACGTTCAAAAAAACTCTGAATAAAAATACCGAATAAAACATCGTCTAAAACCATCGCTGAGTTTGTGACAAGCAGTGCATTTTCTGTTAAACTAATCATATAAATAATTTTCATAGGGGTGGTTAAATGATACTGATTAAAAACGGTAAAATCTATACTATGACAGGGGAAATAATTGATGGTGGTTCTATTCTTATCCATAAGGGAAAAATTATGGAAGTAGGACAAAACATTAATGAACCTTCTGACTG
>JAAZEK010000569.1 GCA_012512335.1 Clostridiales bacterium
AAGCAAACAATTTGGCAATATTAGGTACGGCATATGACAAAAAACGAAGGGGGAAGCATTGTATTACAAGCTCAATAGAGCATCCTTCGGTACTACAGGCTTTTTCCCACTTGGAAAGTCAGGGTTATGAGATCACATACCTTCCAGTTGATGAAGATGGAATCATCTCCTTAGATGATTTAAAAAGTGCGCTTCGTGAGGATACAATATTGGTTAGCATCATGCACGTAAACAATGAGATTGGTTCCATACAAGAGATTCAAGAAATAGGACTTTTATTAAGAAAGGAGAAATCCAAACCCGTTTTTCACGTAGATGCAATACAATCATTTGGCAAACTGCCCATTCGGCCTGAGCAGTGGGGAATAGATCTACTGTCTATAAGCGGACATAAGATTCACGCTCCGAAAGGCATTGGTGCTCTATATATTAAGAAAGGCGTCCGCTTACAACCAATTTTGTTTGGTGGTAGTCAGCAAGGCGGTATTCGAAGTGGAACAGAAAACATATCAGGTATAGTGGGTTTAGGTGAGGCTGCTAAGTGGATAGCTGAGAGGCAGACTAGTGAACCAGAGCATCTTTCTCATTTGAAGGGAAGCTTAGCTAAAGGAATCCAGCATGCCTTTCCACGGGCTCATATTAACGGTAGTTTGGATAAAACTGCTCCTCATATTTTGAATGTTGCTTTTCCTAGCCTCCGGGGTGAAATTTTGCTTCATGGTTTGGAAGAAGAAGGGGTATATATAAGTACTGGTTCAGCTTGCTCTAGCAGGAATAAGAAGCTTAGCCATGTGTTAACAGGTATAGGATTGAATGATCAGATGGTCGAGGGCTCTATTCGCATAAGTCTGTCTCACTTAACAACAAGGGAAGATATCGATGAATTTATTCCTATTCTTATACGCACCGTTGAAAGATTAGAAAGATACATCAGGAGGTAAACATGGAAAAAGTCATGCTACTGCGTTACGGCGAAATCTTTTTAAAGGGTCGTAACAGGCCTTTTTTTGAGAAGGTGTTGCAAAACAATATTAAGAAAGCCCTAAAGAGCTTTGAAGATATCAAAGTTATCCGAGCTCAGGGAAGATTTTTTGTAGAAAATTACAGTGATGAATTGGCAGTGGTTCAAGCATTAACACGGGTATTCGGATTGGTGTCAATAAGTCCTGCCTACAAGATTGAGAAGGACTATGAAAAGATTATATCGGTTTCCAAGCAATTAATGGAAGAAGAGTTTATGGAACGACAAGAGGAAAAGCTTACTTTTAAGGTGGAATCCAGACGGGCAGATAAGCAATTCCCCATGGATTCTATGGCCATCAACAAGGATTTGGGAGGAATACTTCTTAATGAATTTCCGAGACTTAAGGTGGATGTTCATAAACCTGACATTGAGCTCCAAGTGGAGATAAGGGAGTATTGTTATATGTACTCGAAAATTATCCCATGTGCTGGAGGCATGCCTGTTGGAACCAACGGAAAAGCAGCCTTGTTACTGTCAGGTGGTATTGACAGCCCTGTGGCTGGTTGGATGATAGCCAAAAGAGGCGTGGCATTAATTGCTGTACACTATCATAGCTTTCCCTATACAAGTGATCGTTCCAAAGAAAAGGTAATAGAGTTGGGTAAAATTCTAACTCGCTACTGTGGACCTATTCGACTTCATATAGTCCCTTTTACTCGAATTCAACAGGAATTATATGAGAAATGTCCCGACGAGCAACTAACGATACTTATGCGTAGATACATGATGAAGATTGCAGAGAAAGTAGCGCTGCGAGAAGGGGCTGCTGCCCTAGTTACAGGTGAGAGCATTGGACAGGTGGCAAGCCAAACGATAGAAAGCCTAGCAGTAACTAACGATGCAGTTTCTATGCCTGTGTTCCAACCATTAATTGGTTTTGATAAGGTAGATATTATGAACACAGCGAAAACAATAGGAACATATGAAACTTCGATTTTGCCTTATGAGGATTGCTGTACTGTATTTACTCCAAGGCATCCAGTTACTAAACCTCGACTGGAAAAGATAGTAAAATCTGAGCAACTAATCAATGGAGACGAATTGATACAGGAGGCACTGGACAATATCGAAGTGATTGAGTTATAGAAGTCCATATTTAGGTTATTATATTGCTAGCAAAGAAACCAAATCACAAAGTATTCGAAACAAATTTATTAGAAGGAAATTTATTAGAAGGAAGGAAGATTTATATGAGTCTTTCACAGGAAATGTTGGAACGTAAGATATGGGCAGTAGTTGGGGCAAGTGTTCACAAGGATAAATATGGATATAAACTATACAAGAAGCTAAAGGATCATGGTTATAAAGTATATCCAGTTAACCCGGGGTATGACGAGGTCGATGGAGACAAATGTTACCATAGCTTGTCTGATTTACCTGAGGTCCCAGAGGTCATTGATATGGTAGTAAATCCAAAGGCTGGGAGCAATGTAATAGAAGAAGCAGCCGATTTGGGAATCAACTATATTTGGTTACAACCTGGAACATACAATGATGAGCTCATCTCACAGATTGAAGAAAAGGAGATGCAATACGTTAAGGATTGTGTCTTGGTTTCATTAAAAGGCGATCAAGTATAAAATCTGATACAATTACATCAAGAAAGGTTCTATCACCTCCCTGTTAAGGAATATATTTTCTATAGCAGTGGAGGTGTTATTTTTATGTTTAGAAAATCCTGGATGAAGCAAATCCAAGCTGTCACTTATATGATGCTGATTGTCCTCTTATACCTCACCCTAGATGGCCATTTAGGGGGACAGTTCTCAAGTTTTGAAGAAGTTTCCTTTGAAGGGGGACAGTTCTCAAGTTTTGAGGAAGTTTCCCTTGAAGGGGGACAGTTCTCAACTATTGAAGAAGTTTCCCTGCAATCGGCTGAATCGGAAGAAGCGCAGAAAGAGCAGTACGATATTCTCATAGATCTAACGGAGTCTATGCTATATCTATTTGAAAACGATAAGCTACTTAAAAAATACCCTGTGGCTCAAGGTAAACCCAGTACACCATCTCCAGTGGGGATTTGGCAGATTACTAACAAGGCTAGAAACTGGGGCAGTGGATTTGGTACACGCTGGATGGGATTAAATGTGCCGTGGGGTGTTTATGGAATACATGGAACCAACAAGCCAGGCTCCATAGGGCACCGAGCTTCTGCTGGCTGTTTTCGCATGCGAAACAAGGATGTAGAGGAATTGTATAGCATAGTTCCCTATAAAACCACAGTAGTGGTATATGGTGGACCTTATGGTAACATGAGCGATTCGTTTAGTCAATTGGAGCCAGGAGATCGAAATTCACAGGTTGCAGAGGTTCAAAAGCGATTACAAAAATTGGATTACTATGAAGGTTCTATTGATGGTATCTATGGTGAAGGAATGAAGTCTGCTTTAATCCAGTTCAAACGGGATAATAATCTGCCTGTGACTCATAACGTAGACTGGGCTACATATAAGGCTTTGGGCATTTTATCATTTGAATGAATTGCGATATTATAAAGTATCAAGCTTACCCCAGAAGCTAGAAATTTAGTTTTAATTTAATCTTAAAACGCAAAGTAAATATTTAACTGCATATAATACTTTACAAGAACGTATGTTCTATATTAAAATGTATGCAGGAGATGTTAGCTATGAATAATGAAAAAAACAAAGAAAAGATAATTTTTCATATAGACGTAAATTCCGCCTTTTTATCTTTTGAGGCGGTTTATCGTCTGCAGCACGGTGCTAAGATTGATTTGCGAAATATCCCATCGGCAGTGGCTGGTTCTCAGGCTACCCGCCACGGAATAATTTTAGCAAAAAGTATTCCGACAAAAAAATATGGCGTCAAGACGGGGGAGGCCACTTGGGAAGCAATTCAAAAATGCCCCGAACTTGTTACAGTAGCCCCTAATTATCCCCTTTATATGTTGTGCCACCATTCCTTGGTGGGTCTGCTAAAAGAATTCTCAGACAGGGTACAGGTTTTCAGCGTTGATGAGTGCTTTTTAGATATTACTGGAATGCCGGAAACCAGGCAGCCTTTGGATTTAGCCCATAAAATTCGGGAAAGAATCAAAGAAGAGCTGGGGTTCACCGTCAGCATTGGCGTCAGCACCAATAAGCTCTTGGCTAAAATGGGATCGGAGCTGAAAAAGCCTGATGCTGTATCAACATTGTTTCCTGATGAAATTCCAAATAAAATGTGGCCATTGCCAATAGAGAATTTGTATATGGTAGGCCGCGCCACTTCTTTTAAACTGCATAAAATGGGCATTGACACCATCGGAGCCCTAGCAAATTATGATCCGGAAATGCTGAAATACAAGCTTAAAAGCTGGGGGCAGCTAGTTTGGGACTATGCTAATGGAATTGAAAGCTCGGCAGTTTCCTCTTCAGGGCGGGACGTGGTAAAAGGCATTGGCAATTCCACTACAGTTCATTTTGATGTAGAAGACAGGAGCACTGCCCATCAGGTGCTACTTTCTCTGGTTGAAACTGTAGGAATGCGTCTGCGCTTTGGTAACTGGTGCTGCCGAGTTATTGCAGTATCCATAAAGAGAGCTGATGATTTGACCTCCTATAGCCATCAACTTAAGCTGCAATCACCAATTGATACTACAAAGACCATTTACGAGTATAGCAGGCATCTATTTGATGAGGCTTGGAATGAAGAGCCTATTCGTCACCTTGGCGTTCGGGTCAGTGATTTATCCTCTGCTGATCAAGTTCAACTTTCTATGTTTGAAAAGGAATCGGAAAAGCAAAAGAGGGTAGATCGAACAGTGGATCAGATTCGAATGCGGTTCGGCCCTGGGTCTTTGATTCGATCTAATTTTCTTTGGAGCGGACTTGCCCCATTGGAGGGTGGATTAAGTGACGATGCGGCTTATCCTATCATGACAAGTATTTTGTAATGAAAATTGATATGTATAGGCATTGCGAAAAGTTTATTGTATGGGCTGAATTTAAATGCTATAATAGTTAAGGATTTGAAACCTTCAACAAAATGAAAAGTAATACGTGGAAAACGGAAGAAAGATAGGTGGAAATATGAGTGAGATTCAAAATGATGTAATTAGCTATGAAGACGAAATCGATCTTCGCGAGCTTTTTATGGCTATGTGGAGAAATAAATATATTATTTTGAGTATGGCTTTGGTTTTGGCTTTGCTTACTGGTTTGTTTAGTATGTTTGTACTGTCTCCTGTTTATCAAGCTAAGCTTGATATTATCATCAACATGCCAGAGCAATATCATACATACTTTGGGGACTACACACTCCCAATTAATTCAAACGATCAATACATCGATTTGGCTATTAGTAATAGTGTTTTAATAAACACCATAGAAGATATGGGTTACAATCCTGATGAAATATCAGTAGAAGATCTAAGAGATAGCATTAGCGTGAGTCAAGAAAGTACCGCAAATGCTGAAAAACCTAATATGTTCCAAATAGTTGTTTCTGCAGACAATCCAGAAGAAGCTTTAACCCTTGCTCAAACATTATTCAGCAACTATATTGATTTTGTTGATGTAATGACTAAAGAACGGGCTGTCAACCATTATTACAATCATTACAATGTCAGTATGTTGTCCTTGGACAAGTCTTTGACAAGAAACCAGGAGCTACTTGCTAAGAATGAGTTATTGCTTGCCGAAACTGAGCAGACGATCAACCAGAAGGAAGCGTTGGAGCAAACCCAGAGTATTTTGTCTAATACAATTGACTTTGTGGTTCTTGATAACATCATCAATCAGAATTATTTTGAAATTGAGAAAGACATAATTGAAATTAAGCAAACAATTTACTCTCTGGAAAATTCCATAAGCACTACCGAAGAATATCTAGGCCAACTAGAGGAAGAGCGCGAGAATATAGCGGAATATTACAGCAATCGAAAAGCTGAAGAAAACCCAATTCAGATGGTTGGTGTTGTAGAAACCAGCATTTATCTTTCATCTCAACCGGTAGCTCCCAGCCGCAAAACCAGCCCCAGTAATGCCAGAAATGCTGTTATTGGTCTTGTCATTGGTTTGATGTTGGGCTTGGCAACTGCCTATGTCCGAGAGTTCTGGCTGAAAAAAGAATAGAAAAATGCACAAAGATTAAAAATATGTGTCATTTTTGTAAACTTAATATTGATTTTAAGAAAAAACTATAGCGTAAGCTACAAGAATATAATATAATACATAAAACGCCATCCCATCATATGTTTTTATAAAATTTATTGATGGGATGTTTATTTCATTGGAATTTTAGAAGGAGCGCGTTATACCATGAAGGATGGTAAATTATATAATTTGATTTTTCCAATCTGGTTGTTCTTGTTTTTTCCGCCAATTATTTTATTTACCCTGGCGGGTAACTTCTTGATTGATTCTCTCGTTATC
>JAAZEK010000570.1 GCA_012512335.1 Clostridiales bacterium
CCTCTCTGCGCTGTGTAGGAATGATTTTCTCAAACACATCAATTAAATCTTGCTGGAGGTACTCAAGTCCTGTCATTGACATATCAAAAGCAGCCTCATCAGTTACAACACTGCATGTTGTATGGCGGGAATACACAACGACGATACCGTTTTGAATGCCTGATCTTGCAACAATTTCTTTTGTTTGGGCAGTTACATTATGAAACGTGACTACCTTGTGATTGGATTGTACCTTAAATTCTTCTCTATATACCATATTAATCCCCTTTCCATTTTCAAAGATCCTTCATTGCATTTCGGATGACAAAAGGTCGGTCATTCTGAACTTAGCGAAGAATATTTAGTAAAGATCCTTCATTACATTCAGGATGACAAAAGGTTTTTCTGAATGAGAATTTACTTCTTAAGATCATCCGCAGCTCTTCTGGTTGCAGCTATCATTTCATCTATCATTGCAATGGGATCTTCTGCATTCATAATACCGGATGCGGCACCTGCAGCCTCTGAACCTGCCATAATAAAATCATATACCTGCTGTCCATTAGTAATTCCAGCTGCCTGTTCAACCATAATGTCTGGATATATTTCTTTAATAACCTTTATGGATTCCTTTACATAGCTCATATCGCTTACACCACCGTCAGTCCCACCTATTAATTCAGAAGGCTCGGGGTTGATAATATCAGGATGAAGCTGCGCTATGGCTTTTGCTTCTGCTATTGTGTCAGCACAAGCAAACACTAGCATGTCAAGCTCTCTAGCTCTGCCGATTGTAGCTTTAATGGCTGGCAAAGACATGGGTTTTTCACTATGATTTACAACAACGCCTTGTGCTCCTGCATCCTTTAATGCTTCCGGTAAAATATCAGCCATACCTCGCCCTGGACGTAATGTATCCATGTAAGGGGCTAATATGATAAGGTTCTTCGTATTCTCTGCTACTCTTCTAATTTCAACTGCTGGCGTGATGAATAAAACATCAATATCATACTTTTCCGCTGCAGCATCGGCTGCCTTTGCATACTCTAGCACTTTATCTCCCCAGATGTAGTTTTTTGTCCCTATTTCAAAATAAGGAGCTCTTATTACGGGTTTCATTAAATTATTCCTCCTAGTTTACTTTCTGTTAAGAATATTTCTTGCATTATTGTAGAAAACGTCTTCCTTCTGCTCTGTTGAAAAGCCTGCATTTTCCATTTCGTTAAGCAAGTTATTTATTTGTTCATACACATAAAAAGTATATTTGCCCTTCACTTCTTTTGACTCATGTTCTTTGTTCCACATGAAATCTTCTCGAGCTAAATTATAATAAGATTGCTCAGTCCACTTCCTGCGTCCATGCCATAAAAATATTGGCTGATCAGTTCCAAAAAGTATATGCTTATGGCTAAGTTTGTCTAAAGCTAGCCTATGTACTTCAGGGTTCAATACGGCTGCTGTATCAAAATAGAAACCATGGATGTCCTCTCCCATTTTATCAACTGCCTGTTTAAAATGATATGGAGTAAAGCAACGCCCAAAATGAGCTATGATGATTTTTAACGCTGGATACTTCTGACGAATCTCTTTGAGTTCAGCTATATTGTTGTCATCAGGCATCCTTCCTGCTCTAGGAAGATGCAATACTATTGGCATATTGAGCTCTTCCAATAAAGCAAGATGGGAATGGGGTAGAAACTGAAAGATATCTATTTCTGCACCTTTTTTCCCAGAAATCATGTCTGGATATGGCTTTACACCAGAAAAATTTTTTA
This sequence comes from Clostridiales bacterium, assembly GCA_012512335.1. Taxonomy (GTDB): domain Bacteria; phylum Bacillota; class Clostridia; order Caldicoprobacterales; family DTU083; genus UBA5454. The sequence continues at coordinate 1,755 of JAAZEK010000570.1, forward strand.
TGGTTAGTTCATGCTCCATATATTCCAGGGAG
>JAAZEK010000008.1 GCA_012512335.1 Clostridiales bacterium
AAGGCGAGATTGTATTCATCAACGGAAGTGATCGTCGAATGTTAGAGTTAGATTACCAAATTCGTTGTGTAAACACCCGAGAGTTTGGTATCAAAAAACTAGACGAGGTATATGGTTTCATATCCGGGATGATTGCGCGAAATTACGATACAGATCAGATATACATCGATGGCCTTTTTGACGTGGGAAAGGGCGATCCAGACGAGGTAAAACGCTTCCTCCTCGATATAAAGAAGTTATCTGATAAGTTCAATATCAAGTTCTATATAACTATGAATGGAAATCCTGACAGTGTACCTGCCTACTTACAGGAGTATATCGCCTGAAATATGCAGAATCGTAGAAGCCAGGGAAATTTCCTTGGCTTTTCTTTTTGCGAAGCAGAACTCTCAGTTAATATAAATTTTATCAAAGCTTCCCTGTAAAACAGGGAAGCTTTTTTTAATGAAGCAATATTATATCGTTACTGTTCACTGGGAAGTAAAATAATAAATATATTCCAGTCGTTGTTGCCATCACGAATCAATCTAGAGCTCATCTCAGCTGAAAATACTACACCTTCCAAACTCACTGCGTTCAGACAGTGAAAGGTGCTTAACGTATTTTCTGCTGATATTCGCTAAGATTGATAATCGTTCCTGCAAAGGCTTCTTCCATATGATTTATTATTTTATGTGAACTGTAACATTATATCATATTTTCAGCATGACCTCTGACTTCTTTGATTGAAGCCAAAGGCCTCAGTATGTTATAATAAATTCACATATAAAAGCAAATCCTAAAGTATTTGCTCTGTATGAGTTTATTGAAATGGTGTGAAGCAATCAGATACACAGCTTGCACCTATGAAGCATGAGAACCGTCCCCCTGCTTCGCCCAGTATAGAATGAGGAGTAATAAATATGAAATATCATAGCACGCGAAATAAAAGTTTAAAATATACCTCTAAGGAAGCTATCCAGCAAGGCCTTTCTCCAGAAGGAGGCTTATTTGTTCCAGAAAGTATTCCCAAAGTAACTCGCGACGAACTAAAAAAATGGACTTCGCTGAATTATCGTGAGCGAGCTAAGAAGATATTTGGCCTCTTTTTAACTGATTACAGTAAGGAAGAATTAGATAGCTGTGTAGATGAGGCTTATACTTCTGCTAAGTTTTCTTCGCCAGAAATAGCACCTGTGGTTTCTATGGATGAAAAGCTTCATATATTGGAATTATGGCATGGGCCTACTAGTGCATTTAAGGATATGGCCCTTCAGATTCTACCTCAGTTTCTGACCACAGCAGTCCAATCAAGTCCCGATCCGAAGGAGATAGTCATCTTAACAGCTACCTCTGGTGATACAGGAAAGGCGGCTATGGTTGGCTTCCAGGATGTTCCGGGCACTCGAATCATGGTATTTTACCCTAGGCAAGGTGTTAGTTCGATGCAAAAGCTACAAATGGCGACTCAAGAGGGAAATAATGTTTCGGTAGTAGCTGTCAATGGAAACTTTGACCATGCTCAAACAGGGGTAAAGCAAATCTTCCAGAATGAAGAATTGAAGGAGAACATGAGTCGAAATGGCTTAGGTTTTTCCTCTGCTAACTCTATAAACTGGGGAAGGCTAGCACCTCAGATTGTCTATTATTTTTCAGCTTATCTGGATCTATTGAAACAAGGAAGTATAGAATTCGGCCAAGTAATCAACGTAGTAGTCCCTACTGGCAATTTTGGTAACATCCTTGCAGCGTGGTATTCAAGAAAAATGGGTCTTCCACTAGGTCGTCTAATATGTGCTTCCAATGATAATAAGGTATTGACTGATTTCATACAAACAGGTGTATATGACAGAAGGCGAGAATTTCACCCAACTATTTCTCCATCTATGGATATCCTAATATCCAGCAATTTGGAGCGACTGCTTTATGAGCTTAGTGGACGAAATGATGTTCAGGTTAACGAGTGGATGAAACAATTGTCTGAAAACGGATATTATAAGCTTGAAGGTGCTGCTTTAGAAGAGCTACAATCGATCTTTTGGGGAGGATTTGCCACCGAACAGCAAACCCGTGATGCCATTAGCGATACCTTTAAAAAGAATGCTTATACCCTGGATCCGCACACAGGAGTGGGGAAATGGGTATATGATAGATATAAAGAGGAAACTGGCGACAATAGAATTACCCTCTTAGTATCAACTGCTAGTCCCTTTAAGTTCCCAGGAGATGTTCTTCAAGCCATACAAGATAATGGAACAGTAGAAAATGTAGTAAAGGAAAATAGAACAGAGGAAAGTGGATTAGCGGCTAATAATGATAATAATGCGACTACAGACGATCTGCAAATTTTAGAGCAGTTATCGAAAATAAGTGGAATGGATATACCGAAGCCACTTGAGAATCTTGGAGAGAAAGCTGTCAGACACACTGACGAATGTGAAATTGACCAAATGCTTGATCATGTTTCATCTTTTATGGGAATATAGGAGAGTAACCAGCGAAGATGATACAGGGATAACTCTGAGAAGATAAGCTTTAAAAAATAAACTTTGTAGAGTTTAGGGATTGATGGAGTAATATGAAGATTTAATTGGAATGAAGATTTAACTGGAATGAAGATTTAGTTGGACCGAAGTTTAACTGGAGGGTATAGAATGAAGATAGCCTTGGCACAAATAAACCCAATTATAGGCGACCTAGGTGGCAATAAAGAAAAAATACTGTCTTTTATAGATCAGGCTCGTATGCAAAATGCAGAGCTTGTGGTTTTTCCAGAACTGGCTTTGACAGGCTGGCCACCTAAGGACTTACTGCTTCGAAAAGAATTTATCCAAGCTTCTGAAGAAGCGCTGGAAGACATCATTCCACATACTGCTGGGATTGGTGTTCTTTTGGGCACTATCAACTCCGATTCAGATACTGGAAAACTGTACAATAGCGCTATCTTAATAGATAATGGAAAAATCACTGGTAATGTTCATAAAGCCCAACTTCAGAACCGATATCAGTTTGATGAGACTAGTTATTTTGCTCCTCCA
>JAAZEK010000571.1 GCA_012512335.1 Clostridiales bacterium
AAAGATACTCTTTTACAGACAAGCCCCCGCCGTAACCGACCAATTTTCCATTAGAGCCGATGACTCTATGACAAGGTATAATAATGGAGATTGGATTTCGGTTATTGGCCATGCCCACAGCTCTGCTTGCTTTAGGATTACCCACTGCTATGGCTATGTCTTTATAGCTTCGCGTTTCCCCATAAGGAATGTCCAGCAAAGCCTTCCAAACCTTTAACTGGAAAGGAGTACCTTTTGGCGCCAAAGGTAAATCAAAAGATTTCCGCTGTCCGATGAAATACTCCATTAACTGCTGTCCAGTCTTTTTTAACAAGGGTGTTTCAGCTAGCGAAGCATCTATATGGTCTATAAAAGGCGAGCCCTCGTGGCTCTCTTCTTTTTCAAAATATATTTCAGTAATTGCCGATCCATTTTCTTTGATTCCAATCCTTCCTACAGCTGTTTCATAAAAAAACAAGTTACTACTTACAGTTTCTCTCCCTTTATCATCTTTCATTATCACTCGTATCCTCCTTTGGTTCTGATCATGTCATTCTTAACATAGTGAAGAATCTTTTTTAATTTTAACATAAATAGTAGTTTTCAGGAACCTAAAAGTCGTATACAATGGTAAAAGTAAGCTTGTTTAGTTACTGTTAACAATCTAGAGCTCAAAGTATATTAAGTTAGATTATAAATATGTTAATAATTGGAGGAAAAAGACCGTGGAATTAAGTCGTCATAATATGAAGAGAATCCTTTTTCTAATTTTTGCTGCTATTGCCCTCTTTCTAGGTATGCAGAATATAGGAGTAGTAGCCAATTCAGTAAAGTTTGTTTTAGGCTTGTTAACACCGTTTCTAATTGGAACTGCTATGGCTTTCATTCTTTATGTGCCTATGGGTTTGTTTGAAAAGAGAGTTTTCTTTTCCAATCATAAAGTAATAAGAAAAATTCGTCGCCCTATATCCATATTGTGTTCAGTGTTACTAGTATCTGCAATCCTTCTAGTTGTAATAATCCTTTTGGTTCCTCAAATAGCTGAGACTATAGATACATTAGCTTTCATTGTACCTCAGTTTTTTCGAAGCATACCAGACTGGATAGACCAATTTACCGAACGTTTTCCTGATTTCAATCAATGGTTATTGGAAAAGGTGCAGGTAGATTGGAGTAGTGTTGGAAGTAACTTTCTTGGATGGATGCAAAAGTACTCGACTTTTTTCCTAGGTTCAACCTTTTCAGCAATCACATATGTTTTTGGTATAGGCTTTAATTTAGTTGTAGCCTTTGTCTTTGCCATATATGTTTTATCCAGCAAAGAAAGCTTATCTAGACAGACAAAAAAGGCCTTGTTCGCTTTTCTACCTGAAAGAAGAGCAACAAGGATGGTGGAGTTAGGTCAATTAAGTCATCGAATATTTTATCAATTCGTAACTGGGCAAATGCTTGAAGCAGTAATACTTGGTGCCCTGTGCTTTATTGGTATGCTAATTTTACAGATTCCATTTGCTCTTATTTCATCTATACTTGTTTTCATTACTGCATTTATCCCGCTATTTGGTGCCTTTATTGGCACTGGAATTGCAGCATTCATGATTTTAATGGTTAGCCCTGCAAAAGCACTATGGTTTATTCTTTTTATAATTATTCTCCAACAATTTGAAGGAAATGTTATTTATCCTCGTGTTATGGGTTCATCAGTAGGCTTACCTGCTATGTGGATTCTTGTGGCAGTCACTGTAGGCGGAGGCCTTTTAGGTATTGTCGGTATGCTTTTATCTGTACCAGTTGTTTCTATTGTTTATACTTTGTTTAGGGAAACAGTGGATAAGCGACTAAAGGAAAAAAATATAGATACCTCCCGTCAGTCTTTTCCTTTATAAATATTATGTTGACCTGTTAAGGCCTTATAAATATCGTAATACTTAAGAGCACTGCGAGGGGCTCGGGATTTTAATTCGTAGAACTCCTTATTGATGGTAGTAAAAATCAGAGTTTGCTTCCCATGAATCGCGATATCCGATATTTGTGAAAAAGGAAAGTTAAATGCATGACCATCCACAGCTTGAAATGCAAATTTATCAGCAAAAATTTGCAAACGGCCATTAGCTAATAAGCTGTTATTTTTAGCCTTTTGAGTTTTCCAAAGGGACTGATTTTCATCGCTGGTAATAACATAGTCTATTGGATGATCTCTAAGCTCCTTTATTATTTTTTCTATTTGACGTGTTTGCCATCGGAACCAGCTTAATACAGTGTTGAAGGGTGCTTTATCATCAGTTAAGGATTCCAAATAACCATATACTGTATAGCGCAAGCTTAGTCCACAAGTGCAGGATAAGGTATAATCCTTACTAGTTAGCTCTCCTATTTTTTTACAGGAGGGGCAGAGATAAAGAGTTGTTTCCAGGTTTTCAGCTAAATTTTTACCACGGAATGCTACAGGGCTCTGGTGTTGCTCTTGCTCTTTATAAGCATTGGTATATAAATCCTCATTTATTCGATTCATTAGTTCTTCTTCACTAAGAGCTTTGATTTCCTCAGGGGTATATACATGCACAGGAAATCCAGTCATTGCACCTCGCCTTAACGAACGAGACCAACGAGGCTGAGTTAAATATCCGCCTACCATACGATAGGTTACTAGCCCTGCACCAGTGTGCTTGATTAATTTCGCAGTAGTTGCATGGAGCTCTTCAGTTTCTCCGCCAAAAGTCATATTCCCTTCGGGGAAAATGCAGATATTGTGACCTTTTCGAATGAGTTTTATAATGTTAGATACGGTTTTCCAATCCGTTGCGGATTTTATTCGGGGAATAGGAGCAACCAAATATACTAGAATTTTACTAATCCATCCAAGGCGGAAGATATGATCACTTGACACATAGTACATCATCTTAGGTGTAGCAACACCCACCAGCAGTGGATCCCAGTTAGTGACATGATTGGGTAGAACGAATACTGGATAATCTGGGAGAGCCATCTTTCTGAATTTATAATTAAATTTCAATTTCAGAAAAGGTGTTAATATGAACCTGACAATCTGCCAAACAATTTTGTGTCTTAATTGACCTTTCATAAAAGTCTTCCCCCTATCTCGCGCATGTTAGCTAATGATGTATAGATAGAATATACATTAACAATATGACAATAGGATGCGCATGTCAAGTGCTTTACATTGATTTTTAGGATGCTTCATGGACATTTTACCTTGCTATATTAATGTCTTCATTGGCTTCGCAATGCTTTAACAGGATCCTTCTTTGCAGCCATTCTAGCAGGAATAAATCCCCCCATTAGTGTAAGAGTGATACTGATTAGGATAAGTAAAAGAGCATGGCCAATATCGAGCTGAGCCACATCCTTTAAAGTAGTAAGCCGATATAAGTTATTATTTACAGGTATGGTAAGAACCGCTCCTAATAGGATTCCCAGGATTCCAGATACTGCACCTATCAAAAAAGTTTCTGCGTTGAATACTCGGCTTATGTCCTTTTTTCTAGCCCCTAGTGCTCGTAAGATACCGATTTCTTTTGTTCTTTCCAGAACAGAAATATAAGTGATTATACCAATCATGATGATGGAGACCACAAGTGAGGTGGCAGCAAAAGCAATTAAAACCAAAGTGATTGCTCGCATTATGCCTCCTGTGAGCTCAGTTATGGTTCCTGCCAAATCAGTATATATGATTTTATCTTGAGGCTTCTTATCCTCATTCCAGTCATCCAAATATTCAAGTACTAAATTTTTGTTTTCAAAGTCCATGGGATAAATGTTAATCATAAAAGGAGTAGCGCTGGCACCTAACATAGAAAGTAGAGTATCTTTCTTTGAGCTGCTGGATTGAGGATAGGAGCCAATCTGGTTACCAAAGGGACCTCCGTTACTTCCTATTCCAAGGGGACCTCCGTGGATGCCGCCTTGAGTGGTTCCCGTAATTCCTGTGGTGCCAGTACCTGCAGGGATAGTTTGACCTGATGCAGCAAAGGGCTCGCCAGTCAGTACATTGTAATCTACCTTCTTCTGAGCTTGTACAACTGCGGATTCTTCAGCGTTCTTTATAAAATATTGATTTAAATCATCAGAATAGCTGACTCCAGCTAGCAGTGCAGGGATTTCCGTCTTCCGGGCTGGACGAACAATGCCAACAATTTTGAGGCTTATTGCTTCCTCGCTTTCATATAGTTCCTGAGGGTTTTTAGGGTCGCCATTTAGAACAAAAAGCTCTCCCTCTTGTTTATAATACAAATCATTTGGTATGACTTTTAACTCTTGTCCGAGGATGTCCTTAAAGCTTATGCTCTTCCTATCGGCTTCTAGACCTAATTGTTCTAAAACAGCCTTTTCAACCTTGTTATACTTATCGGTAACCAGAATTAGATCATGCATATTCTCAGGATACTTTCCAGCTATAATATCATATGCTGTCTCCAGATATCCTGGTCGACTTTTATCTGGATTCAAAGGGTAAGCTGCTAGGTTCATCGCAACTGTATCTATAG
>JAAZEK010000572.1 GCA_012512335.1 Clostridiales bacterium
GAAGATACTCGATCTGCCCATTGATAGATCGGAAATCATCCTCAGCCCAGGCTGCAATCTGCTCATACAGCTTTGAAGATATGCGAAGAGGAACTTGCTTTTTCATATCACTCATTTAATAAAGGCTCCCGCTATTGACAACGGGCTGTGCATCCCTGTTACCGCAAAGGACAACAAGAAGATTGGATACCATAGCGGCTTTCCTTTCCTCATCCAGTTCTACTATATCATTTTCATTTAGTTTTTCCAAAGCCATTTCCACCATACCAACAGCACCATCAACAATCATCATTCTGGCATCAACAATCGCACTGGCTTGCTGTCTTTGTAGCATGGCTGCAGCTATCTCCGGCGCATAAGCAAGATAGGTAATGCGTGCTTCCAGAATTTCAATGCCAGCTGCTTCTACCTTGGCTTGAATCTCTTTGCGAATTCGTTCTGCTACCAAATTGCTGGAACCTCGCAGGCTGCCTTCATCAGGTTCACCGTCACCGGTGGTGTCAATTCCAGGAGCAACATCATAGGGGTAGATTCGAACGATATTTCTAAGTGCGCTGTCAGCTTGGAGAGAAAGATATTCTTTATAATTATCAACATTAAAAACAGCCTTGGCTGTATCCACAACTCTCCACATAACTGCGATGCCAATCTCAATGGGATTGCCCAAGACATCGTTTACTTTTTGCTTGGAGTTGTTTAGTGTCATAATCTTAAGTGAAATTTTTTTATTGGTCGGCACATTGGTTTGCACGGTACTGCCTTCGCTTGAAATGACGAATTTGGATTTGGTAGCACCACTATCCACATCTCCGCTTTGACCAAGGCGAGTGTTTGCAGCAGGGTTAACTGCCGTTGAAAAGGGATTGACAAAGTAGAAGCCTGGCTCATTTAATGTTCCGATGTAGTTTCCAAACAGAGTAAGCACCAAAGCCTCTTGAGGTTTGATAATTTTAAGTCCTAAAAAGGGAATAAATCCAATGATTACCCAGACAATCCCTATAGCCAGTGGCAGTGCGCCTATATAGTTTTGGTTGAATAAGAGTACGCCCCCCAGAGCAATCAGGCCAACGGCTGCAATATAAAGCAGTATAAAAAGAAATAACAGGGGCATTCCAGGTCTTGCTTTCAAAACTTTCTCTTCCATAGCTTCCTCCTTAAATGTATTTATTTGATATTCTTATGATATCTTTATGATATCATATATGTCAAATTTATGCAATCTGTTTTTTGGATTTATCAATCATTTTTGACGTCTCTCGCTTCTTCAAATGGATTCCTGTTCCAGAAATCTGTTACTGCACCTTTTGATGCAGAAGAAACCGTATGAGCATATTTACCCAGGATTCCTCGACTGGTAAGGGGCGGGGTGATTAGTTTTCTGCGTCGTTCAGCTAAGTCTTCTTCTGTAACTTCCACATTGATTGACTTTGTATCCTGGTCCACTGTTACGATATCACCATCTTGAATCAAAGCAATTGATCCTCTATCTTGTGCCTCCGGAGCTATATGACCCACTACAAACCCATGGGTTCCTCCAGAGAAACGCCCATCGGTCAAAAGAGCTACAGTTTCTCCCTGTCCTTTCCCAACCAACATACTGGATAAAGACAACATTTCTGGCATACCTGGCCCGCCTTTAGGTCCAACATAACGCACTACAACAACATCGCCATCCTTAATTTCATTAACCAGCACAGCTTTAATCGCATCATCTTCACTGTTGAAGACTTTACACGGCCCTGTATGAGATCTAACCTTGAGTCCTGAAACCTTGGCTACTGCTCCTTCAGGAGCAAGGTTTCCTTTCAAAACAATTAAAGGACCATCTTTCCGTTTTGGGTTTTCCAAAGGCATGATAACATCCTGGCCTGCTTTCAGGTCTGGTGCATGTTCAAGATTTTCAGCAATGGTTTTGCCGGTAACAGTCAGGCACTCACCATGAATGTAACCATTTTGAAATAAGTACTTCATAACAGCCTGTACACCACCAACTTCAAATAAATTTTGGAATACATATTGTCCAGATGGTTTGAGGTCAGCCAAATGAGGTACTTTTCCCTGAAATTCATTAAAGTCATCGATGGTTAAGTCAACATCAGCAGCGTGTGCCATGGCTAAGAGGTGCAAAATAGCATTCGTAGAGCCACCTAAAGCCATGACCATAGTAATAGCATTTTCAAAAGCTTTACGTGTCATGATGTCCTTAGGTCGAATATTGTTTTCCAACAGATAGTAGACCGCAGCTCCTGCCGCTTCCACATCCTTTCTTTTTTCTTCCGAAATTGCAGGGTTAGAGGAAGATCCAGGAAGACTCATCCCCATCGCTTCAATAGCAGAAGCCATGGTATTGGCAGTGTACATACCACCGCATGCACCTGGTCCTGGACAGGCGTTGCGTTCAATTGCCATTACTTCATCTTCTGAAAGATCACCGTTGTTCCACTTGCCGATTGCTTCGAAAACAGATACTAGGTCAATATCTTTCCCTTTATATTTCCCAGGAGCAATGGTGCCACCATACACGAATATTGCAGGGATATTGGCATTGGCCATGGCTATCAGACAACCAGGCATATTTTTATCACATCCGCCAATTGCCACAAAGGCATCTAGGTTCTGTCCACCTGCTGCAATTTCTACGGAATCTGCGATGATATCCCGAGAAGGAAGCGAATAACTCATACCCGGTGTGCCCATGGCTATCCCGTCGGAAACGGTAACTGTACCGAATTGTACTGGCCACCCACCAGCCTTTTGGATTCCCTTTTTCGCTATTATTCCGAAATCATGCAAGTGCATATTGCATGGGGTATTCTCTGCCCACGTACTAATCACCCCAATAAGTGGTTTTCTAAAGTCTGCATCTTCCATCCCGGTTGCTCTCATCATTGCACGGTTTGGTGATTTTACCATACTGTCATATACATGACTATTTATTCTAATGTCTTTCTTATCATTTTCTACCATGAAAATCCCTCCTGCTTTAGAATAGTTTAGATTAACTGATATATACCAGCTTTTCCATTTTCTTAAGCATATAATTATGAAATCGATGGAATAAAA
>JAAZEK010000573.1 GCA_012512335.1 Clostridiales bacterium
GAACTACGTCGCTTAATAGAATACCATAATGACCGCTATTATAATCTGGATGATCCTGAAATTACGGATCATGAGTACGATCTGCTTTCATTGGAATTGAGGAGCTTGGAAGAAAAATATCCGGAATTGATACATCCAGATTCACCTACGCAAAAGGTAGGAGGGGTGGTCAAACGAGAGTTACGGAAGGTTGCTCATGATGTACCTATTATCAGCCTTCAAGATGCTTTTTCCAAGCAGGAAGTAGAATCATTTGTGCACCGAATAGAACAGGAGATACAAAATCCAATATTTGTAGTTGAAAAGAAACTAGACGGACTAACTGTTGTGCTTCGATATCATAATGGTGTTCTCACCGAGGGAATTACTCGCGGAGATGGTGAGGTTGGTGAATCAGTATACGAAAACCTGCTTATGATTACTACTATTCCAAAGGAAATTCCTACTCATTTACCATACCTAGAGGTGAGGGGTGAAGTCTACATGTCTTACGAAGCTTTTAATCAAGTCAATCAGAGGCAAGTGGAATCAGGCGATAGAAAATATCAAACTCCTCGAAACTTAGCTGCTGGGACTATGAGGCAGTTGGATCCAAGTATAGTAAAGGAGAGAAATTTAGATATTTTTGTATTCAATCTAGAAATCTCTGAAGGTAAGGAATTTACATCCCATTCTGATTCCTTGAACTGGCTTAAAGAACAAGGTTTTCCCATTAGCCCCGACTTTGAGATATGCACAAATGTGAACGAAGTTTGGAAAGCTATTGAAAATATTGAGAAAAGTCGTTTGAATCTGCCTTATGGAATTGATGGTGCAGTAGTAAAGGTAGATAATCTTCAGGAGAGAACGCGACTTGGAATGACAAGCAAGGTGCCACGATGGGCGGTTGCATATAAGTATGCACCAGAGCAAAAGGAGACAGTTGTAGAGGATATACATATACAGGTAGGCCGAACTGGTAGGCTAACGCCCCTTGCAGTACTAAAACCTGTAAACATTGCAGGTACAACGGTTTCCAGAGCAACTTTGCATAATCAGGATTATATCAATCTGAAAGATATTCGTGTCGGGGATACGGTAGTGGTTCAGAAAGCAGGTGACATTATCCCTCAGATATTACATGTAAAGCTTGATATGCGTCCATCGGGAACTCAGCCTTTTATTATACCTGATACATGCCCCAATTGCGGATCACCTGCAGTACAGGAGGAAGATGGTGCAGATATCCGTTGTATAAATTCAAGCTGCCAGGCTCAGTCCATTCGTAAATTGATCCATTTTGCATCCAAAAATGCTATGGATATTGAGGGATTAGGGCCTAGCTCAGTGGAAAGCTTAATGATGGAGGACTATGTAGAGAGCTTTGTAGATATTTATAAATTAGCTGATTACCGTGATGAGTTAATTGAGAAGGGAGTTGTAGGTAAGGAAAAAGGAACTGATAACCTATTAAGAGCTATAGAGAACTCTAAGCAAAATGATATTGATCGACTTATAACTGGTCTCGGTATCCGGAATGTAGGCAGACAATCTTCTAGAGTAATCGCCCAGAGTTTTCCAGATATGAAGGCTTTAAGTGAAGCTAAATATGATGATTTGATTTCATTGCCAGATTTTGGTGATATAATGGTGCAGGATATTTTAGAATATTTTGCTCAGCCAGAAAACCTTGAGCTGCTGGAGGAATTCGAGAAGCTTGGTGTGAACATGTTATCAAGATCAATGGAAACTAATCAAGATAACCGACTGGATGGCAAGACATTTGTCTTGACAGGTACTTTGCCGACTATGTCCCGCGACCAAGCTAGTGAGTTGATTCAAAGTTATGGTGGAAAGGTATCAGGAAGTGTTTCCAAAAAAACCTCATATGTGCTAGCAGGAGATGAAGCTGGTAGCAAACTTGTAAAAGCAAGAGCTTTGGGAATAGCAGTCATCAGTGAAGAGGATTTACTGGACTTAATAAAGTAGACAAATATTTATTAAAAGCCAGAAGAATCCGTTACAGTTCACTGGGAAGTAAAATAATAAATATATTCCATATGATTTATTATTTTGACGTGAACCGTAACAAGAATCCAACAAATTAAGGGTTTTTTCCGTATAACACATTGCATCATATGACAAAATGTGATTTAATAAAGATGTTACGTATATCTATCATTTATACAATGGATATCGTAACATCTTTTTAATTTGTGTCGGAACGGGGGTGAATACAAATGAGAAGACGCATTATTGCTATTATAATATCTATTATTCTTATAATGTCTATTTTGCCCCAATCTGTATTAGCAGCTCCAGCATTACGAAC
>JAAZEK010000574.1 GCA_012512335.1 Clostridiales bacterium
AAACGGTCTTCTATTTCCTTATCATTACCCTTCAAATCCATAAGTTCTTTTTTCGTATCCTCATCGATATAAGAGCTGGTGAGCCATTCTTCATATTTTTGTTTGTAGTTCATATCTCTTACCTTCCTTTCTCTTCCTTATCTACTCTATTGGTTCCAATCAAATATCAGTTGTAAAGCTATCTTTTACTGCTTACCTATGTTATTTACCTAATGTTTACACTTTAGTGCTTTCTGTTACTATGTAATATTTACCCAATATGATTATAGTATTATTAACTCACTACCGTCAAGAAGCTGGACAAATGTAACTCTTCACTTCGCTCTAAATAATAAAAAAGATACAGATTACTCTGTATCCTTTTTATTATGTTGCCCATATATTATATTACACTTTGTACCCTTCTAGATTCAATATCTAAGCGTTAGATAACTAACTTTACATCCTATTATTTATTAAAATAATAAGGCTCACCTGATTTTGCTGACTCGTAGATTCCTTCCAGAATCTCAGTAACGACCAATGCTTGTTCTGGCATAACGACTGGATCTGTATCATTGATTACGCTATCAATCCATAGTCTTGCTTCTCGATTTGCAGGTGTTTCTGAGTGACCATCATAGAAGGCTGCTCCACCAGCATCTAGCTCAGGTTTTTCTGTATACAGTTTCCCAAATTTTTCACCATTGATTCTAAGACCGTCTAATGTATCAGCGCCACCTTCTGTTCCACAAAGAGTGGTTTTAGCTTCAGCTACCTGCAGGGTGTTAAGCGCCCAGCTGGATTCAAGAATAATGGTTGCACCATTTTCCATAACTACAAAGCCAAAAGCAGAATCCTCTACAGTGAACTCCTTAGGATCCCATGGGCCCCAAGCATTAGCTGCATTTTCTCTATCAGCAAGCTCACGATAAGTAGTACCTACAACAAATTTGGGTTTATAATTATTCATGGTCCAAAGGGTGATATCCAATGCGTGGGTTCCGATATCAATTAGAGGTCCTCCACCTTGCTCATATTCATTTAGGAAAACGCCCCATGTAGGAACAGCACGTCTACGAATTGCATGAGCTTTTGCGAAATATATGTCACCTAATTCACCAGCTTCTACTGCTTGCTTCAAATACTGTCCTTCTGCACTATGTCTGGTTTGGTAGCCAACTGTAAGCTTCATACCGGTTTTCTTAGCGGCTTCTACCATTTCTCTGGCTTCAGCGGCTGTCTTAGCCATGGGCTTTTCACACATAACATGCTTGCCAGCTTCCATTGCTGCTATACTGATCTCTGCATGAGAACGGTTTGGTGTACAAACATGAACCACTTCAATGGTATCATCCTTAAATATTTCTTTATAGTCAGTTGATACCTTCGCACCTTCGACACCGAATTTCTTAGCTGCCTCTACTGCTCTCTCTTCTATAATGTCACAGAATGCTACCATTTTTACATGCTTTAACAATGCCAAGCTGGGCATATGCTTACCCATACCTATACCACCACAGCCAACTATCGCTACTCTTACTTCTCTTTTTTCTGACATTTTAAGACCTCCTAAAATTTATTATATACATATATGAAGTATGAAGCACGAGAACCGTCCCCCTGCTTCACCCATGCTTCACTTGCCAAAAATATGGGACAGCATTATACTCATCAGCGTGCTATCTTTTCCTTCACTACGATAACAAACACTACAATTCCCACAATGCTCTGACTCGGGTTCTTCATTAAAGTACCTTAAGATATAAGACCGAAGACAGGTTTCTTCTTCAAAATATTGGTCCATAGTATCCAGCTTGGCTAGTTCCTCCTGCTTATGCTTGTCAATTTCCTTTTGTGTTAACTGAAAATCGTCCTTATCAGTAGGAAATACTATGCCGTTCCTAACATGGGCATAAGCGTATTCAATAAGCTTTCGCAAAGCACTCTCTCGCACATTTGATCCAGCTGTTTTTCGGCTAAGTATGAGTTCGGTGGGTATGCCCGATATTTTACGTTTTTGAACTCTGTTAAATAGGTTTTCCACCGCTTTTACTGGTGGATAATTACCACTGATAATAAACTTATTCAACTTATAATCATCATTGTTTCTGACTAAAATACAAACGGATTTTTTCCCATCCCTGCCAGCTCGTCCAGCTTCTTGATAATAGCTTTCTATGGACATAGGCATACTGTAATGGATAATATATCTGACATCACTTTTGTCTATACCCATTCCAAAGGCATTGGTAGCAACCATTATCGGTGTATTACCATTTATAAAGCTGTCTTGGTGGCGATTTCGCTGCTCCGCAGTCAGCCCAGCATGATACATACCTGCTTTTATACCGTTGTTTCTCAAAAAATAATAAAGGTTCTCTACCTTTTTACGAGTAGACGCATATACAATCCCACTTTTACCCTTATGACTTTTAGCATAGTTTATCACATAGCTATCTGGATCAGTAGGCTCTTCAATACGAAATTCCAGATTGGGA
>JAAZEK010000575.1 GCA_012512335.1 Clostridiales bacterium
CAGTTATATTGTCCACAAATCTATTAAGTGTTATAACCGATAGGAATGAACCTCCAAGTCCGGCCAAGATTCCACATATAGTCATTGACAAATAGCGAGTTCGAGGAACATTTACCCCCATTGTTTCTGCTGCTCTGGGATTTTCACCTGACGCCTTAACTTTAAAGCCGAAATAGGTTCTTTTCAGGACAAAAGCGGCTGCGATAGCCACAATTATTGCTATATAAAATAGAAAATGCTGATCAAATAAAATTTTGCCTATGATGGGAATGCTTGATAGGCCTGGAATTGCTGTTGTCGTCTCGCCACTTACGTTAGCTGTGGGCGGTGCCACTGTAACGCCAAATACTACTCTGTACCAGAAGCTGGTAAAACCCAAGACAAACATGTTCAACACAATGCCTACTACTACATGTTGACCTCTCCATCTGATACAAGCTGTTGCCATCAGCAAAGCCTGCATCATTCCGGCGATTGCTCCGGCAAGTAATGCTAGAACAACACTTCCAGTGTAATGACCGACGACAAAGGAGAAGAATGCTCCCATTAGCATTTGGCCTTCTAAATTAATGTTCATGATGCCAGATCTTTCAGCAAATATTTCACCTATTGCTGGCAGCATCAAGGGTATCGACATTCGCACGCCTGCTGCTAACAAAGAAACTAAAAATGCTGGTGTTAAAATTATTGACATACTTCCCCCTTACTCTGTTAGCTTTGCTTCGCGTCTAGCGATAAGTGAACCAGATACATTTGCTCGAATTGCAGGCATAACCAAAAAACTGAAGACTACAACTCCCTGTATGACTGTCACGATGCTTGTCGGAACATCTACTTCAATCTGCATCGCATTAACACCTACTGTGAGCGTACTAAGAAGAACGCTTCCGACTATAACTCCCAAAGGTTTGTTGTTTGCTAGGATCGCTATCATAACTGCTGTGAATCCAAAGCTAGAAGTTATGCCCTCAAGCACGCGATAATAAGTACCATAAACTTCTATCATCCCTGCCAAACCTGCAAAGGCTCCGGCAATAAATAAGGAGAGTGTAGAGAGCTTTTTCGTCTCTATTCCGCCATATTCAGCTGCTTTTGGAGATTTACCAATAGTCGTCATTTTGAAACCGAAGACCGTCTTATTCATTACAAAGGAAACTACAGCAGCCAATAAGATAACTATTATTATTCCCCAATGTGCTCTTGAGCCAAGCATGAGTTTTGGAAAATGTAGATGATCTGCTAAAGCTTTTGTTTGTGGGATACCTCCTGGAGCCTGTAGCGGATTCGAGATTAGAAAACCGATCAGGTAAAGAGCTATATAGTTCATCATTATGGTGATAATAACTTCGCTTGTACCTAACGTTGAACGCAACAAGCCCGCTATTCCTCCCCATGCTCCGCCGGCTAGGATTGCAACTAAGATTGCGAGCAACCAAACAATAATTGGTGGGGCATTAAGATAAAGTCCAACGATTACTGAAGCAATGGCTCCAATATAAAATTGACCGTCACCGCCTAAATTTGTCATCCCAGCTGAAGAAGCTACGCAGATCCCCAAACCGATCGTAATTATCGGAGTAGCCTTGGCCAAAATTTCGAGGATTGAACTTGATGACCTAAATGCTCCTTTACCAATCTCCGTAAAAACGTGTAACGGAGATTGGTAAAGGAGCATTTAGGTCATCAAGTTCAA
>JAAZEK010000576.1 GCA_012512335.1 Clostridiales bacterium
CCTGCCTGTTGCAATTTCTCAAATACCAACTGGTCCAATGATATATCGCTACTCACCTGTAAGCAGGCTGTCTGCAAACGACTACAGGTTTCTTTGAACTCGCTCATAAAACCATGTAATGCATTCTGATATAAATTTAATGTATGTGGACTTATCTCCACCTCTAAAGCTTCCAATGTTTCTGAATCAATTAAGCGTAAAGCACCTGATAGCTGCGGATCCAACTCTTCAGGTGATAAAACTTGAATAGCCATAATGTCCTGATGTTGAAATTTCAGATATTCAAAGGCTTCCTTATAACCTTCTCTATCAAAGAAATCCGATAGAACTATACTGATTCCCTTTCGTCCCTGAAGCGGTAAAAAAGCCGGTATACTCTGGTTTAGATAAGTATTTCCTCCAAAGGGAAGCTCATCGATGAACTCCAACGCTCGTGCAAAGCCAGGCTTTCCTGAAAAATACGGTAGCTGACTCCAAGTAGCATCCTTCAAGCTAGCAATACCAACCCTGTCATAATTAGCCAAAGCCATATAGGCAAAAATAACTGCTAATTTTTTAGCTAGAACCCCTTTATTTGGATCCCCTTGATCCATGGAAGCGCTTGTATCTATAAAAATCGTTATATTAGCTTCTCGTTCTTCCATATATAACTTGATAAACAAACGTTCAAAGCGAGCATATGCATTCCAATCAATACTGCGATAATCATCCCCTAAAGTATATTCCCGGAAATCCGAAAATTCTATGTCACTTCCCTTGGCTTTAGATCTACGATTACCACCAGTACCTCCTTGTACCACCTTAGAGCCTTGTAAGACCAATCTATCCAGTTTTCTTAAAAAATCTGTATCAAATGTTTTCATTGTTTATTCATCCGTTGCATTTATAATATCTTGAATTACCGCATCCGAGTTTTTCCCTTCAGATACTGCCTGATAGTTCAATGAAATCCTGTGTCGTAATGCTGGATAAGCGATGTTTCTGATATCTTCAAAGGACACATTATAGCGTCCATCCATCAATGCCTGCACTTTAGCACCCTGAATAATAGCTTGTGCTCCTCTTGGGCTAGAACCATAGCGCGCTAAGCGTTTGGTGACTTCTGGACTAGTATCTAGTTGGGGATGGGTATTCATTACTAATCTAAGCGCATAATCCTGAACTGGTTTTGCAACAGGAACCTGTGCTGCAAGCTGCTTCAATTGCAATATTGTTGTTGCATCTGCAATCTTTTGCGCACCTTCTTGCTTAGAGAAATTTACTGATGATTCTGAAGCTTCTAAAGGTTCTGTATTATTCAAAGAATTTGATGTACTTGAAGCAATCATAGGCTGAACTCCTGTGGTTAAATCTACTATGCGGTGAAGCTCGTCCAATGACGGCATATCTAGAAGTAACTTAAACAAAAAACGGTCTAGTTGAGCTTCTGGAAGTGGATATGTTCCTTCTTGCTCCAGCGGGTTTTGCGTAGCTAATACAAAATAAGGCTGAGGAAGCTCTCTGGTTACTCCACCTACAGTGACAGTATGCTCTTGCATGGCTTCCAGCAAAGCACTTTGAGTTTTAGGTGTAGCACGATTAATTTCATCAGCTAGTACCAAATTGCTGAAAACAGGACCTGCTTGGAAACGAAATGCACTGTTACCCTGTTCGTCTCTTACTAAAATGTTAGTTCCTACTACATCGGAGGGCATTAGATCCGGCGTAAACTGTATACGCTTAAAGTCCAAGTCCAAAACCTTGGATAAGGTTTTTACCAGTCTTGTTTTCCCTAATCCAGGAACACCTTCTAAGAGAACATTTCCTCCAGAAATTACAGCTATCAATACATTATGAATGATACCCTTTAGTCCTATCATCTCTTTTGCAATTTCTTGTTCTATCTGTGCTACAGTTTTTGAAAACTCTTGTATCTCCATTCCAACCTCCACCTTACTTTACATGTTTGTTGCTATTATTTTTTTATCCTACGTCAAGACTCCCACTTCTATAAGTGGCGAGTTCACTAAGATTCCTCGTATACTCGGAATGACAACAATTTAACTCCCTCATTACTATAAACAGCTACAATAAGTTACTGTTCACATTCAAAATAATAAATAATATGGAAGGAGCCTTTGCAGGAACGATTATCAATCTTAGCGAATATCAGCAGAAAATGCGTTAAGCACCTTTCACTGTCTGAACGCAGTGAGTTTGGAAGGTGTAGTATTTTCAGCTGATATGAGCTCTAGATTGATTCG
>JAAZEK010000577.1 GCA_012512335.1 Clostridiales bacterium
GTAATCACTGGTGATTTTGCAGTCCAAACCGATACATTTACTGTTACTGTTACACTAACACCAGTTGGAACTCTAACTTTAAACGCAAATGCAATTGATGCTGGAAATGGAGAGAAAGGTATAGATAACGACAGAAACTATACAATAACCTACACTGTCACTGGTGACTCAGAATACACCATAAAAAACATTCCATATGATGTTAATTATACCGTAGTAGAGACAGGGTTGAATGAATATACACCAGAATATGTGGCATCATATGATGGTAATCAAGTTGGAAAAATTGAGGCAGCGTCTACATCAACTACTATTACAAACACTAGAAATGCAGAAATCAACACCGGCATAAACCTCGACAGCCTACCCTACTTAATTATCCTTGCTGTTGCTATCGGCGGTCTAATCCTGTTCGTTACCAGAAGGCGAATGGCTTCTAACGAATAATATACTATTAAAGTATAATACACTTTTGAGGGTAAGGGTTACTTACAGACTTAGTTTTCTGCACCGGGTCGGATGGTGTATCCACACCATCCAGTACCCGAGTTGCTGTAAATGATTGGAGAATACTAGCGTGAAGATATCTAGGCTCATACTTAAAACAGCGGATGCTTTAATAAGCTTTATTATTGTATTGTCACTAATCATTGCAGGAGTTTATGCCAGTTATGCTCTATGGGATAATAACCGCGTATATGCTTCTGCAGGTGATGTTCAAGATGATATGATTAAGCTGAAGCCTAAGATCGATGAAGATGAAAGTGGTCCATCCTTTGAAGATTTACTAGCAGTGAACTCTGATGTACGTGCATGGGTTTCGCTAAATGGGACAGAAATTGATTATCCTATTTTACAGGGTAATACGAACCTTTCCTATATTAATACTGATGTATATGGTAATTTTGCACTTGCAGGTAGTATTTTTTTAGACTCACGCAATGATGCAAGCTTCCACGACACATACTCTCTGCTATATGGTCATAGTATGGAAAATAGCAGAATGTTTGGAGACCTTAACCTCTATAAGGAGGAGAGTTTCTTTAGGGAAAATCAAACAGGAACTTTGATCTTACCTAATAAGGTCTATAATTTGAGAATCATAGCCTGCCTAAT
Source organism: Clostridiales bacterium (assembly GCA_012512335.1). Taxonomy (GTDB): domain Bacteria; phylum Bacillota; class Clostridia; order Caldicoprobacterales; family DTU083; genus UBA5454. The sequence goes on from JAAZEK010000577.1 coordinate 1,117, forward strand.
TGTTCCTTCTTCAGAGGATTCGATTTTCGTTCCTGATCAGTGGCAGGGTGATATAGTCGAACTACTTAGCTTTACAGAAAATAATGCTCTTTACTTAAACAATGATGTGATTAAGGACATGAAATCTGTGAATGAGGCACCGCAGTTACTATCGTTTACAACCTGTTCCTCAGAATTCACAGATGCAAGAACGGTTATCCTGGCAGTAATGAAACCAAGCTCAACTTCAAATTAGGAGGGTATGAGAATGAGGAGAAAATATATAGGATATGTGATGGTATTACTGACATTAATTATGTGTCTGATTGTAGCTACACCAAAGGCTATAGCGGCAGAGATAGCTACAGTTGAGATACCTGTATCTGTTAATGTTACTGGCTATCCCCCAGATATTGATGAAGATTTTGAGATCGTGTTGAAAGCAAATAATTCATCGTATCCAATGCCGTCTGCTAGTGCAGCTGGGGTCTACAAGATGATTATCACTGGGGCTTCAAGCGCTAAGCTACCAGAGATAGAATTTCCAGCTCTGGGTATCTATTCCTACACTATTTCACAAACGACTGGTACCGATGAACTATGCACTTATGATGAAAGTATTTACAATATCAAAGTGTATATAACCAATGCAGAAGATGGTAGTGGCTTGGTAGCGACTGTCATAGCATATAAGGCAAGCGAGACAGATAAGCTAGATGAGATAGAGTTTGTTAATGATTATGAGATAGAAATACCAGATGAGGAGATTCCTGGTGGGCCTACCGATCCCCCAGCTACAGATCCTCCAGCCACCGATCCCCCGGCTACTGATCCTCCTGATGATGCGCCTAAAACAGGTGATGATACTGTGATTTGGCCTTATATAGCATTATTCGTTGGAGCAATAGCGGTAATATTACTTCTTACCCTAACTGGTAAAAAGAAAAATACTGAGTAACTATAATAATTTGAAGTTTACCAAGATTTAACTTGACATTGATACAAATCAAACAATAGTGTTGTATGATGTATTTAAGTTGAAGGAAATGCTTCTTACTACTAAGAAGTAATATCCTAACGGATATTTTCTTTTCATATATATTTCCCCTCCTAAAGTACTTTTTAATTAAAGTGCTTTTTTTTATAAAAAAATGTCGGCAATATCTGTATATTTATTGCTATATATCACTATTTCTAGTAAACTTAATTTAAGATTCACACAGATAGGAAGGGGCTGACAAGATGATTAAGAATTTTGACTTTGATAGTTTTACCAGCATATATGCAGATAAAAAGATTTCTAAGATGGGTGAGATGCTTGCCAGATACCAAAGGAAGCTAATGGATTTAGATATACCTGTAATGATAATAATAGAAGGTTGGGAATCCGCTGGCCATGAATTTGTTATAAACGATCTAATAAGAGAACTAAATCCAAGAAATCACCATGTAAAGGAATATGATTACTCCAATAGGGTGGAAAAGGATATGCCCTTCCTATGGAAATACTGGAAGCTAATTCCTAAAAAGGGTGACATGACTATACTAGATAAAAGCTATTATTTCAACTTGTTCAATAACAAGGAAATAGATAAGGCGGAGCTCGAGAATAATTATGAGCTAATCAACACCTTTGAAAGACACTTATCCGATGATAATATGCTGATATTAAAGTTTTTCCTTCATGTTAAAAAGAAGACTCATAAAAATAGGATTGAGGCACTAAAGCACGACAAAAATCGTTCATTTTTTGTTACGGATATTGATAACAAGCAATACAAAAACTATGAATATTATGAAAAGCGCATTGGAAGGATGCTGGATAAAACAAATTATGATTTTGCACCCTGGCATGTAGTATCTGCTGAGGATTTAAAGCTGGCTGCTAGAGAGATTATTGGCAAGGTAAGCGAATCAGTTATAAATAAGATAAACGAAGTTTCCAAACAAAAGGAAATAGTATATACGAGGAAGCCTTTCACAGGGCCATATCCATTAAATGATATTGACCTAACTCTTAGTGTGGATGATGACATCTATGATAAGGAATTAGATGAGCTACAAGAGGAAATAGAGGGACTGACATATAAGCTATTTAACAAAAACATTCCTACTATTCTGGTGTTTGAAGGTATGGATGCAGCTGGAAAGGGTGGGGCCATAGAAAGATTAACTCGTACTATGGATGCTAGATTCTACGATGTAGTTGCTACATCAGCACCTAAAGAGACAGAAAAACAATACCATTACCTATGGAGATTTTATAAGGAATTTCCTCCAAGGGGGAAAACAACAATCTTTGATAGAAGCTGGTATGGAAGAGTTATGGTTGAAAGAGTAGAAGGATTTGCCACTGTTCAGGAATGGGACAGAGCTTATGAAGAAATCAACCTGATGGAGAAAAATCTAGCTGACAGAGGAGCCCTAATAATAAAATACTTTATTATCATCGATAAGGATGAACAATATAGGCGATTTAAAGAAAGAGAAAGTGACGTAGACAAGATATATAAATTGACCGATGAAGATTGGAGAAACAGAGAAAAGTGGGATCCTTATATAGATTCTATGAATGAAATGCTGGTAAAAACCCACAAGGAAAATGCTCCATGGATAATTATAGAAGGAAACGATAAGAAGTTTGCTCGTCTTAAAGTATTAAGAGAATTCATTCAGAGAGCAAAACAATTTATTGATGATAAGTGAACTCGCCATTTATAGCAGTGGGAGTCTTGATGTAGGATAAACATGAATGGAAGAAAGGAATTGCTTGATATCAAAAATTACTCAGATAATATGCAGACTACAGAGAAGCGAAAAAACCTTGCTGTGGATTTACTGGATAAGGAAATGCGAAAGAAGTATCTACATACAGAAAAGCACGGATTGCTTGATATATTGAAGGTTATGTATCGACCTGTACTCAAGAATGGGAAGATAGTGGTAGCGTCTATTGGATACGCTATTACCGATGGAATCCTTCCTCTGCTTTCAGTGTTGATTGTATATGTTCTTGTTCGATTATTGGCTCTACCGGATGCTATGCCTAAAAGATTAATACTAGCAGCTGGGATTTATGCAATCGCATTTTTTATTTGCTCCTTTGTATCTTCACAGCTAAAACATCGTAACTATTCATTTTTCATGGGCTTACGACTTCGGAATTTAAGCAAGGCTATGGAACAATTTATGACAATGGACTATGGCTTGTTTGAGAACTCTTCTTTCTTGGATGATATAGGCAATTGGGATCGAAGCTTGCAGAGTAATAATGCAGGACTTGAAGGATCCTATCATAGAATTTTTGATATGGGAGGCACTTTAGTATCAGTAATACTTCTTGGTGCTTTATTGATACTGGTAAGTCCATGGATTGCCCTAGCAGGTGTTCTATTTGTAAGCGTGTTTTATTTAGTACAAAAAAATATTACTATATATAAGCATGAGCGAAGAGAAGAATTGAAGAAGGTTTCTCGCAGATCTGATAATTATACCGCTAAATCTTCAGATTTTCAGTATGGGAAAGATATGCGGGTTTTTCAAATGAAGGGACGTTTTCAACAAGCATTTACTCCTTTGTTGGAGGCGTATGAAAAGCTATATAGAATATTTACTTTACGAGAGCTCCACTTGTCATTCCTAGAATCTGCTGCGCTGGTTCTAATTGATATTGTAAGCTTTTTAACACTCATATTTAAGGTGCAAAATGGAACAATCACCATTTCAGAGTTCGTAATGTTACTTACAGCAGTTACTTTGTTTACCCAATCCATACAATTGTTCGCCCAAGGATTGGCATACATAAAGAGTGAAACCTTATACTATGGCGATACCATTGATTTTATGGAAGCAGATCTTGTATCCACAGGAGGGGCAAATCATGTTAATGGTCCTGTTAGTATAGAATTTAAAGATGTTTCTTTTCATTATCCTGGTTCTGATGCTATGGTGCTTGAAAATTTAAATCTAATGATAGAAGCTGGAGAGAAGTGTGCCCTAGTAGGTATAAATGGCGCAGGCAAAACTACCCTGGTTAAGCTATTAACTGGGCTCTATCAACCTACGACTGGCAAAATTCTGATTAACGGAGAGGATGCTACTACCATTCCTCAAGAGGAACTGTTCTCCTTATATGGTGTTGTGTTTCAGGAGGTACAGCCCTTAGCCCTTACCATAGCGGAAAATGTTGCGGCTACAGACCTAAATATTAATCGAAATCGCGTAAAAGAAAGCTTAAAAAAAGCTGGACTTTGGGAAAAGGTAGCCTCTCTGCCCAATGGCATAGATTCATCTATGTTAAAGATGATTGAAGACGATGGTGTTATACTTTCAGGCGGAGAGAATCAGAAGCTTTCTATTGCCAGAGCCCTGTACAGGGAAGGAACTCAGGTGATGATTATGGATGAACCCACAGCAGCACTTGATGCAATAGCAGAGCAGAAGATATATCAGGAATTCGATGCTATTTTATCAGGTAAAACAACCTTGTTTATATCTCATCGCCTTGCGTCTACACGCTTTTGCGACCGAATCATCTTGCTAGACGGTGGTTCCATTGTGCAGCAGGGTACCCATGATGAGCTTATGAAAGAGGAAGGATTATATCAAACCATGTTTTTAACACAAGGCAAGTATTATCAGGCAGATTATAGGGAGGTGACAGCGTGAGTGAAGATAATAATGGGATTGCCAATAAAGATATATCCTGGGGCCTTGATACAATTGTTGTCTATGGCTGTTGAGTTTTTCACTTCATTTTTTACCTTGGCATCAGTAGCAACGATTTTAGTCAGCTTCAGTCCAGTTTTCACTATAGTGATAACTGTGCTTACCATAGTTGCAATTATTTTATCTGCACGTTTCATGGCGACTTTAAAGGAGGTTACAGAGAATATTATCCCTATTAACCGTCGCTATGGTTATTACACCCAGGTAGCGATAGAGCCTCAATTTCAAAAGGAATATCGCATATATGGTATGCACACTCTAATGATGAAAAAAATCGGTTCTTATACAGAGGAAATAGGTAGTTGGATAAATAAGGTTTTTATTGTACAAGGTAACACGAAGACAACTCAAGCACTGATTACTGGTATAACTCGTTTTCTTACTTATAGCTATGTAGCCCTACGGGTTCTTTCAGATCAGTTTGGTACTCGTATTTCCCTAGGAGAATTTTCAGTTATCATTGGAGCTACTGAATCCTTTTCAAATTCATTCAGCGGTATGGTTATGGCTGTAGTGGATCTAGGACAGTCAATCAGTTATCTTAAGCCCTTCTGCCAGTTCATGTCTATACCTGATATGGTAATGGAGAGTGGAGCTAATGAGATAGAACCACTGGAGAGATTAAGTTTTGATAATGTTACTTTCTCCTACCCAAATAGCGACCCTATCATCTTGGATCAAGTTTCCTTTGACATTAAAAAAGGAGAGAAGATTTCCATAGTTGGACTAAATAATGCTGGGAAGTCCACCATAGTAAAGCTTATCTGTAGACTGTTTGAGCCAGACAGTGGTCAGATTTTGTGGAATGGTATTGATATTCGAGAGTATGATTATAAAGCTTATATAGATGAAATTTCCTGTGTTTTTCAAGATTTTCAGCTCTTCCCGTTTACTATTGGAGAAAATATAGACACAGAGCATGCTGTGTTTAAGGCTGATGAAAGGAATTCTGATAATGTATGGAAGGTTCTAGAGGATGTAGGTATCAAAGAAGCAGTTGAAGCTTTGCCTAAAAAGCTGGATACTTATCTGGATAAATCGTTATATGAGGACGCTACTGATATGTCTGGAGGGCAGAAACAAAAACTAGCTATTGCTCGCTCCATATATAAGAAGGCAGATTTAGTTATACTGGATGAGCCAACAGCTGCCCTTGATCCGCTTGCAGAAAGTGAGGTTTACGAGAACTTTAATGAGCTTACTCAAAATAAAACCTCAATATATATTTCTCATCGTATGAGCTCATCTATTTTTTGTGACAAAATACTTTTACTTCAGGACGGTAAAATTGTTGCCTTTGACAGTCATGAGAATCTGATGAAAGGGCACAATTTGTATCGTGAACTCTTTGAAGCCCAGGCGAGCAATTACAGGGACTGAATAGGTGAAAGGGGCAGACCGAATCGGTCTGCCCCTACTTTTACATTCCGTTATAAAATACAAAATGCAATCCTAATCTAACCTTAATTTTATTCTTGTTCTACAGCTTCAGCATTTTCTGCGATAGCACTCTCTTCGCTGTCAGCGCATTCTGGACAATGCTTTTTCTGAAGTACTTGCAGAACTTTACTGGCAGCATCTCGCCCTCCAACTCCAAAGGAAATAGCGAAAGCTACTGCAACTGCCCCTAAGACTATGATAAAGGCTGCATTAACAATGGATGTGGCAATCCCCA
>JAAZEK010000578.1 GCA_012512335.1 Clostridiales bacterium
ATTCGTAACACAGTAGCTGAAGTTGCAGGTCAGGAAGCTGCAGATGCCATTCGTATCCAATATGGTGGTAGCATGAAACCAGACAACGCTTCCGAGCTGATGGCCATGCCGGAAATCGATGGTGGTTTGGTTGGCGGGGCAAGCTTAAAAGCCGAGGACTTTTCCAAGATTATCAATTATTAATGATATTCGGCTTTTGTAATTGAGGAGGACTATATGTCAAAACAAATAACAGCCCTAATCATCATGGATGGTTTCGGGCTAAGCAATGTTAAGGATGCTAATGCAGTATATATGGCAGATACGCCAAATTTTGATGAATTATGGGCATCCTATCCCCATGTTCCTATCCATGCCAGTGGTCTGGATGTAGGTCTGCCAGAGGGACAAATGGGCAATTCCGAGGTAGGGCATTTAAATATAGGAGCAGGCCGAGTTGTCTACCAGGAATTAACTAGAATAAGCAAGGCTATTAAAGATGGTGACTTCTTTGAGAATAAAGCTTTTTTAGAGGCTATTGCCCATGTAAAAAAGCATAATTCCAAACTACACTTGATGGGCTTGGTATCAGAAGGTGGAGTGCATAGTCACATCGAGCATCTATATGCTCTGGTAGAGCTAGCGAAGAATCAAGGCTTACCTCAAGTTTATATCCACGCTTTTATGGATGGTAGAGATGTACCGCCAGCTAGCGGAAAGTCCACTTTGGAGGCTTTAGATTCTAAGCTTAGACAGCTGGAGTTTGGCAAGGTAGCAACAGTTTCAGGGCGTTACTATGCTATGGATCGTGACAAGCGTTGGGATAGAGTACAAAAGGCATATAATGCACTAGTAATAGCCGAAGGGGAATTCGCTGATAACTCAGTGGAAGCTATGGAATTATCCTATAATGCAAAGGAAACCGATGAGTTTGTTAAGCCTACGGTAATTTTGGAAGGCGGAAAACCTGTAGCTACTATTGATAAAGACGATGCTATTATCTTTTTCAACTTCCGACCTGATCGAGCCAGAGAATTAACTAGGTCATTTATAATGCCTACATTTGATGAGTTTGAAAGGAAAAAAGGTTACTTCCCAGTTAAGTTCATTACCATGACCCAATACGATGAAACCTTCGAGGGTATAACTATAGCCTATGATCCCCAAACTCTAGATAATACATTTGGAGAATATATTAGTAGCAAGGGAAAATCCCAGCTTCGAATAGCTGAAACGGAAAAGTATGCTCATGTAACCTTCTTTTTCAACGGTGGAGTTGAAGCACCTAATCCCCAAGAAGAACGGATATTAATTCCCTCTCCGAAGGTTCCCACTTATGACCAACAACCTGCCATGAGTGCACCAGAGGTAACCGACGAGGCGGTAAGACGGATTGAGTCGGGAGAATATGATGTAATGATACTGAACTTTGCCAATTGCGATATGGTTGGACACACTGGCGATATAAATGCTGCTGTTGAAGCTGTTGAGACAGTGGATACCTGCTTAGCCAAGGTGGTTGATGCTATTAGAAAAACTGGTGGTGTTGCCCTTATTACATCGGACCATGGGAACGCAGAGCAAATGCTGGACTATGCAACTAAGGAGCCTCATACTGCACATACCTCAAATATTGTTCCTTTAATTCTAGTAGATGATAATAGGAAAGATGCGGTTTTACGAGAAGATGGGCGATTGGCTGATATAGCCCCCACTATGCTGGCTTTAATGAATTTAGATAAACCAAAGGAAATGACAGGCGAAAGCCTGATTAAAAACAGGTAAATTATATACCTGATTTCGAACCATTGAAAGGAGAAAAAATACTTATGATGACCATTATTGACGTGTTCGCAAGAGAAATTTTAGACTCTAGAGCTAACCCTACTGTTGAGGTAGAAGTATATCTAGAAGGAGGCGCTATGGGCCGCGCTGCTGTTCCCTCAGGGGCTTCCACTGGAGCTTTTGAAGCAGTAGAGCTTCGTGACGGTGACAAAGGAAGATACCTAGGTAAAGGTGTAGAAAAGGCTGTTGACAATGTAAACAACATTATTGCTGAAGAAATTATAGGCATGAACGCCTTAGATCAGGTTGGAATCGACGAATTGATGATTGAACTTGATGGAACTCCAAACAAAGCTAAATTGGGTGCCAATGCTATTCTAGGCGTCTCCATGGCAGTTGCAAAAGCAGCAGCTGAACAGCTGGGTTTACCACTATACCAGTACTTAGGCGGAGTTAATGCTAAAGTTCTTCCAGTTCCTATGATGAACATTTTGAACGGTGGAGAGCATGCAGACAACACTGTTGACATTCAGGAATTCATGGTTATGCCTGTAGGTGCTACAAGCTTTAGAGATGCTGTTAGAATGAGTGCAGAGATTTTCCACAGTCTTAGAGCAGTTCTTAAAGAAAAAGGCTACAACACAGCTGTTGGTGACGAAGGCGGTTTTGCTCCTGACCTTAAAACCAATGAAGAAGCTATAGAGGTTATTCTAGAAGCAGTTAAAAATGCTGGTTACAAACCAGGTGAAGACATTAGAATTGCTATCGATGCTGCAGCAAGTGAACTTTATGGCGAAGATGGAAATTATCACTTCCCAGGCGAAGGAGTAGTACGTACCCCAGCTGAATTGGTTGACTATTATGTAGGTTTGGCTGATAAATATCCCATTATTTCCTTAGAAGATGGATTAGACGAGGAAGATTGGGATGGTTGGAAGCTATTAACAGAAAAACTGGGTAGTCGAATTCAGTTAGTTGGAGACGATCTATTTGTAACCAACACTGAAAGACTTGCTAAAGGAATTCAGACAGAAACTGCCAATTCGATCTTAATAAAAGTAAATCAGATTGGTACTATAACCGAAACCTTGGATGCTATTCAGATGGCAAATAGAGCTGGATATACTGCAGTAATTTCTCATCGTTCAGGTGAAACCGAAGACACCACCATCGCTGATCTAGTTGTTGCTATGAATGCAGGGCAGATTAAAACTGGTGCTCCTTCTAGAACCGACCGTGTAGCTAAGTATAATCAGCTAATTCGTATTGAAGAAGAATTGGGAGATTTGGCACAGTATCCTGGCTTGAGTGCATGGTTCAATTTGAAGAGTAAATAATCTTTCTCCTTGCTTTCCAAGACCTTACATGTTAAAATGTTTAGTGTTATATACATAAGGAGGGATTCGGATGGGACCATTTAGGATTATTCTCACGATTGTACTGGTTATTGCAGAATTGTTTTTAATCGCCGTCGTGCTTTTGCAGTCAGGAAAGAGCGCCGGCTTATCAGGTAGTATAGCAGGTGGAGCCGAAACGTTTTTTGGGAAAAACAAGGCTAAGAGCTATGAAGGTAAGCTTCAATTTCTAACGAAAATTGCAGCTATCTTATTCATTGCAATTGCCATTTTACTATCACTATTACAATAGACTAGACATTACGGCAGTAG
>JAAZEK010000579.1 GCA_012512335.1 Clostridiales bacterium
ACCTGTTATCCCTAGGTTTATCAACTGGTCATTGCTAAGGTCAGTTGTGATACAGGGAAACACCTTATTGGCCAGTGACATGATATCAGAAATACTGGAGCCCTTCATCTTCTCAAAAGCTGCTACAATGACCTTTCTTTGGCGCTCAGTTCTACCATGGTCATTACCAATTTTTCGGATTCGAGCATAGGCTAATGCTAATTTGCCATCCATATTGACTTTACCTGCAGACAAATTGAAACCTTGGCCGTTTAGGTGAGATGCCTCCGCTTTCGTGATTGAGATAGGCACACCACCGATAATATCTATACCTTCCATAAAACCTTCAAAGTCAACCTCTACATTGCCATCTATGTGAACTTTGAAGTTTTTCTCTATGGTTTGGTTCAGAAGCTTCATACCCCCAAAGGCATAGGCAGCATTAATTCTATTATCGCTGTATCCCGGAATTTGGAGATACATATCTCGCATTAAAGAAGTGATTTTAATAGATTTATCTTTCTTATTTAATGTTGCAATCATCATGGAGTCAGAACGCGCTCTACCTTCCCCAGGTCGTCTATCCTGACCAATTAGTAGGATATTAATAATATCTTTGTCTCTGACTACCTCTCCATTATCGTCGTCTGGCCATAATACATCTTCAGGATTTATTTCATCGCCTGTGCCATTTCCTTCATCTTCTTCGAAATACTCATCTTCAGGACGAACGGTAGCAAATGGATTATCTCGATTAATTAGATTTAACATGGAATTTAGATAAGAATAAGCTACTATGCTAACGATTAATAATAGGACTGTGATAATAAGAAGACCCCAAAGTATGCCCTTCTTTTTTCGACTAAGCTGATTTGCCATTTTCCAAAACCCCAATTCTTTAGCGCTGTAAATTTTTATATGACACTATTGCTTCTAATTTTAACAGAAATCGAATAGATTTGCCATAGCTTGTAAAAAAATGCGCATAATAATATTTTTTGACGAATATAGATGAGAATTGTTTCAGTGAAGCACGGGGACGGTTCTCCTGAGGCACGGGGACGGTTCTCCTGCCTCATTTAATCATTTTCCTCCTCACAAAAGTCTGCAATTTCCTTCAGAAACCTTTCACCGTAACGTTGTAGCTTTGTCTCACCAACACCAGACACCATTAAGAACTGGGAAGGCGTTCTTGGTAGTCGTACGCACATATTTACAAGAGAGCTATCGGAAAACACAACGAACGCTGGCACCCTCTGTTCTGTGGCAATTTCATACCGTACAGCTTTCAAACGAGTAAAAAGAGTTTCCCTTCCCAGGGGTACTGACTTCGAACCATTTAATTTTGCATCATAGCTATCCCTTGAAGTCTGCTTTTTTTCCTTTGCCAGCTTCATTTCAAGAGTTACCTTACCATTTAGTACTTCCTTCGCCTTAGGTGCGAGGCGCAAAACTGCATACCTTCCATCAGTTTTTTTGAGATAGTTTTCTTGTACTAAAAATTCGATGATGGTACGCAATGTATGGACACTTTTTTCGCTGATGCCATAAGTGGGTAACATGTCTAATCCCAGCTCTCGTATGCGTTCGCTTTTGCTACCTCGTAGTACATCGATAAGCAAGGTTACGCCAAAACGCTCTCTCATACGTATTACGCAGGACAGAATTTTTTGTGCATCCTCAGTAATATCTACTGTTTCAAACTTAGTATCACAATTGCTGCAACGACCACAATAGCTGGATGGATTTTCTCCAAAATACCGTAGAATGAAAGCTCTAAGGCAATCATTAGTAGTTGAGTAAAAGGTCATCTCACGTAGTCGCTGGTAATCACGTTCTTTAAGAAACCTCTCTGTTTCCGAATCCAGATTGCTTACATCTTTGGAATGTTCAATGATCCATTGATTCGTCCTAACATCCTGTCCACTATAAAGCAAAAGACAAACAGCCTCACTACCGTCACGTCCAGCTCGTCCTGCCTCCTGATAATAGCTTTCAATATCTTTTGGCATGTTATAATGTACCACAAAAGCCACGTTGGATTTATCAATGCCCATTCCAAATGCATTCGTTGCGACCATAATCTGTACACGGTCATATAAAAAATCGTCTTGATTGATGTGCCGTTCATCATCTGGCATACCTGCATGATAACCAGCGGCCGAAAAACCCAGTCGATTTAGTTTTACGGTAACATCCTCTACTGTCTTGCGAGTTGTACAGTATACAATACCACTTTGGTTTTTATGTTCGCTTAAAAAGTCTAATAATGCCTGAATTTTGTTTTTTGGCGCTTGTACTTTAAAATAAAGGTTTTGCCGGTCAAAACCTGTAACTAAGACAGTTGGATTTTGCAGAGAAAGGAGCGAAATTATATCTTCTCTAATACGATTAGTGGCAGTTGCCGTAAATGCAGAAACGATTGGCCTTTGCTCAAGCTGGTCAATAAACTGTGGAATTTGTGCATAACTTGGACGGAAGTCCTGCCCCCATTGTGAGATACAATGGGCTTCATCCACCGTAAGCATAGATATTTTTATACTTTTTGCTAAAGCAAGAAACTCTGGTGTGAGCAGCCGTTCTGGTGCTACATAAATCAATTTGTATTTACCATTCTCTGCATTGTACAGAGCGGTTTCCAACTGACGTGGTGAAAGAGTGGAATTGATATAAGCAGCAGCGATTCCAGACTGGTTGAGTGCGCCTACCTGATCCTTCATCAGTGAAATCAGGGGAGACACCACTAGTGTTATACCCTCGTGTAATATGGCTGGGAGCTGGAAGCAGATAGACTTGCCAGCACCGGTGGGCATAATGCCAAGAACATCATTCCCGTCTAAGATTGACGAAATAAGTTTTTGCTGACCGCCTCGAAAGCTATCATATCCAAAATATTTTTTTAATGCTTCATTAATATTCATAATCACCAACTTTATTCTCTTTTTCTACATTTTACCACAGTAAAATTAAGGAAGCAACAAGAAATAAAAAATGAAGCACGGGGACGGTTCTCCATGCAAAACCTTAAACACAAGGTCAGGTGAAAAGCTAAGTATACTAATCTAGCTATAGCATAACGCTTTGTAAAATAGTATAATCAAGCAAGAATGATAGCTAACATTTTTATCTTGTGTCATTTAAGTAAACACTAGGAAGCATGAGAACCGACCCTCTGCTTCCGCTAGATTTTAGGAAGCACGAGAACCGCCCCTCTGC
>JAAZEK010000580.1 GCA_012512335.1 Clostridiales bacterium
TTGCCAAAGCATAGGCTGTGCCACTGGGAGCGTCAATTTTTGAGCTGTGGTGCTTTTCTGTAATCTCAATATCAAACTTGTCTCCAAAAACGGATGCGGATTTCTGAATCAACTCATACATCAGATTTATACCAACAGACATATTGGCGGCATGGAATATTGCTGTTTCTCTTGAGTGTTGACCCATCTCTTCCAGATTTTGCGGGGATAGCCCTGTTGTAGCCACTACCAAAGGAGTAGATGTCTTTCTTGACAATTTCAACAAAGGGGGAAGGGCATTTGGAACGGAAAAGTCTAATATTACATCTGCCTTTTCTTTCACCTGGGAAGGATCTTCGTATACAGGGAAAGGATTATTTTTGGCAGTGGGAAATTTATCTATCCCCGCAACAATTTCTATTTCTTCATCTATATCTGCCGCAGCTGCAACTACTTGCCCCATCTTTCCATTGCAACCATGCAGAATCATTTTTATCATTAGTGAAATTCACTCCAATCTTGTCAAAGTCATCTCTTAATATTTACTTATTTCGCCAAGATTAGACCATAATCCTGCATGGCGTGTTTCAATAATTCGAGGTTATTTTCTGCCATGTCAGCTAAAGGTAAGCGTAAGGGACCCATATTAAAGCCCATAAGATTCATTGCTGTCTTAACAGGAATGGGATTTACTTCACAAAATAGAGCTTTAACCAGAGGAAGAAGCTTTAACTGTAGTTGGAGGCTTTTTTCAACACTACCAGTTAAGAAGGCTTCTACCATGTTATGGGTATCACGAGGGGCAACGTTTGCCACAACTGAGATGACACCTTTGCCGCCTGCTGCCATGAGAGGAACAACCATGTCGTCGTTACCTGAATATATGTCTATGCGATCTCCACAAGTGCGGTACATCTCTAGTACCTGAGCGATATCTCCGCTGGCTTCCTTGATTGCTTTGATATTCTTGATCTTTACCAGCTCCTGAAGCGCAGAAGCTGTAATATTGCAGTTGGTCCGACTTGGTACATTATAGATAATAATAGGAATGTTCACGGCATCAGAAACAGCCTGATAATGGGCAAGCAGTCCTCGAGCATTGGCTTTATTGTAATAGGGATTGACGATTAATAGGGCGTCTGCTCCTAATTCTTCTGCTTCTATTGAGGCGCGTACTACCTCAGCTGTATCATTACCACCAACACCAGCATAAACAGGAAGCTTACCCTTTCCTTTTTCTATGGTAAAGGCTATGACATCACGCTTTTCCTGATTTGTCATAGTAGGTGGTTCTCCTGTGGTTCCGCATGCTAGAAGTGCATCGGTACCTTCATTAATTTGAAAATCTATTGATTTGTCCAAAGCTTCAAAGTTGACACCATCCTCTGTGAAGGGTGTCACCAAAGCTACGCAGGAACCCGTAAACAGGCTCATAGACTGTCAACCTCCTTTCGTCTTTCCAGGCTTCCATTTTCCCAATAATTAATTAAACTTTCGGCAATCTGGATAGTGTTAGTAGCAGCACCCTTACGGATGTTGTCGGCGACTACCCATAGGTTTACACCGCTGTCAACGCTTTCATCTCTTCGAATACGACCGACAAAAACTTCGTCCTTATCCTCAGCCTCTATGGGCATGGGGTAACGATTTTGTAATAGATCATCTACAACAACAATTCCAGGTGCTTCTGTTAACACACTCTTTAATTCAGTAATTTCAAAATCCTTTTCAAATTCTAGGTTTATGGATTCGCTGTGCCCATGAAAGACTGGTACACGTACGGTGGTAGCAGTAATTCGCATTGATGACTCACCTAAAATTTTTCTTGTCTCTTCAATCATTTTCATTTCTTCTTTTGTATATCCATTTTCTAGAAAAACATCTATATGAGGTAGAACATTTCCGAAAATAGGATAGGTGAATTTTTCTGGAGGCAGTCCTTGAACTCCTCTTTCCAAATCATTATAGCCTGCAATACCAGCACCAGAAACCGCTTGATATGTGGAAAATACAACTCGTTTAATCTGATAATGGTCATGTAGGGGCTTTAACGCCACTACTGCCTGAATAGTTGAGCAGTTGGGATTGGAAATGATGCCTTTATGCTTCAGTATATGATCAGCATTTACTTCTGGCACCACCAAGGGAACATCGGGATTCATTCTCCATGCACTACTGTTATCAATAACTACTATGCCTTTGGAAGCAGCTATAGGGGCAAACTGTTGACTAGTTCCGCCTCCAGCAGAGAATAGTGCTATGTCAATGTTTTTTCCGTCAAAGCATGTATCATTAAGCTCTTCAATGATATACTCCTTGCCTAAAAAGGACAGTTTTTTTCCAGCGGAGCGAGCAGAGGCAAACAGATAATAATTTTCTACTGGTAGTTGCCTTTCTTCTAACACCTGTAGGAATTTTTGTCCAACCATTCCTGTGGCCCCTACAATGGCGATATTGTACTTCTTCAATGTAATTCCTCCTTGTTCTCTAAATGCGTACCTCACATTTAGGATATGCAAAATGGTGGTATAGAGTGTTCTAAAAAGCTCCTAATCATCAGGTTATGACAAAATGTCAAATAAAAAGTTAAGAAAAATAAAAATAGGAGAGGAATATCAAA
>JAAZEK010000581.1 GCA_012512335.1 Clostridiales bacterium
CTCATATAGTCTAGACATGCGTTGTTCATCCAAAAATGTGGCCATTTTATAAATACCTTTGTCGGTGGATAATAGTAAACTATCTAAAACAAAATAACAAATGTTTAGTAACATTTTGTAACTTTCATTATTTTTTCGGAAACTCAGCATATTCCATTTTATACTGCTTGGTTCAATCATATCAACATCGTTAAAAAATAATACTACTTTTTTAAGTGCGGACCTGTGCTTTAGGTCTACTGATGATTGGTTAAGAAGTATCATTGCTGTCGTCTTTAGTATCTGATTATATGTATTATTTGTAGATAACTCATCATACTCACAATAAATCATTTGTTTCCTCTGAAGTTTATTATGAATTGTCCCATGAATATCCAACTTTCCGCGCATTACAGATAGATTATCATGTTTACTAATGTATTGCCTGTATAACCCTTGCTTCAGTTGTTTTGCAATACCCTTGGCAAGAATGGCAGCAAACAGATCCGGTAAATTTTCAAACTCTTCTACTGCTATTTCATCGTAGTGCGATTGTTTCAATGTCTGAAATGCATAGGTTAGCATATAATATATGTTTTTTATTTGAATGCCTCTGTCGCTAGTCATTGAAAACACCACGCAGAGTATTTTCCCACCGTTGTAGCTTTTCTGGTTCGTCGAACCAATACTCACTAAGCATCGGCAGAATATCATACTCTACAACTTCTACCATCCACTCATCTATGCATTCCTCTTGACTGCAGAAGTAACTATGACCAATGCAAAAACCCTTTCCCAAAGAACTGTCAGCAGCTATTTCTTTATTAAGATCCTTAATACGATCTATTAACATGTTGAATGACTCATTGTCGAAGCTTCTCAGGTATTTTTTAAATCCATTCGAGTTAAAGCCTGGTTCCATTTCATAAAAGCTAAAGCGACGGCGCAAAGCATAGTCAATCATTGCCAAGCTACGATCTGCTGTATTCATCATACCAATAATAAATAGATTCCTTGGAACAGTGAACTGCATTCCATTGTATGCAAGAGTTGCTTTTGTATCACGATAGTCCTTTTCAATCAACATTAGCAACTCACCAAATATTTTGCTCATGTTGCCACGGTTTATTTCATCAATAATGAAGAAAAATTGCTTCTCAAGCTTATTCGATGCCTTTTGACAGAATCGGTAGAATATGCCCTTTTGCAGCTCAAATCCATGATCTTGTGGCTTATAACCCATAACAAAATCTTCATAGGAATAATTTTGATGAAACTGAATAAATTCAATTCGGCTATCGTCTTTTTCTTCCATAATGGCATATGCAAGACGCTTTGCTGCGAAAGTTTTACCTACACCAGGAGCGCCTTGTAATATAATATTTTTCTTGTGATCCAATAGAGAAACAAGAGTGTCAAAGCTTTCGCTGGTCATATAAACCTCTTTCAGAAAATTATCCTTTGTATAGGTTTCTAAAGTTTCCTTTTTTGCAATAGGATTTACATCCCTGACCAAATCCATAATAAAGTCATATTCACCTTTGGTGAGCTTAAAAAGACTTCCTTGGGGGTTTACAAAGTACTCCATTCGCTCCAATTCCGTGCAATCCTTTAATGCTGAATAATCTATTGGTGTGGTGAGCCCTTCAATTTTTTCGAAATAGATCCTCTCACTATCATTCTCTTGAGATACTTTAGCAAGTGCTACAATCTGTTTCACCGGATAAGATTCATATCCAATAACAAGATCTCCAGCTTTTGCATTTATAAAGTTCTGAAATATTCGTCGTTTGTTTCCATTATCATTATACAGTGTGTAGCTTTGTGTTTCTCCAACCGCCATATCGGAAATACTCCATATTTTAGGGTTAGCATTTAACCACCAATAGTTTTGAATGTTTTCATCTCTATTTGATGGTGTAATATGAGCTTCGGAAGCATATAAAGGTATTGCAGACAAATCATATTGCTCAAGTGCTGAATCCAGTTCATCGCGCAATTTCCAGGCATAAACACCATCTGTATCCTTGTCTACATATTTCCCATAATATAAAATAGGCCACCATTTCGAATTCGAGGTGTTTTCTGTTAAAACGGGACAATCTGTCGCTTCAGCAACCCGTTTGGCAAGAGAAGAAGAACCCGCATTATAGAAATTTGCCGATTCACCATATCGTATGGAGAGCTGTTTACAGGTAGCTATTCCGCCATAGTCTTTAATGCGTTTCATGATAGCAAGGTTGTTTGGTGTAAAAACAGAACTGTCAGCAAGTAGAACTAACCATTGTTCAGTTGAAATGTTCGGACTGTAATCCTTTGGGAACCACTCAGTAGTTTTATTAGGAGAATTTTTAGAATAGGTACGGCTGATGTAAAAGCCTATATCCATGGTCAATGTTTTAAAAGCTTTGTCATCATAAATGTTATCAGTTAAAACAGACTGATGTATTTGCACTAATTCTTTATCACTTTCAATTTGTTTGCAGATTTCATCATATAATCGATAACCGCCTATAAGATTCTCTTGAGAAGCTCCTCTTTTAGGAATGAACTCACTTTCCAGTTCCCTTGCGACAGTACGATATTCTGAATATTTATATATATAATATTTATCCGGGTAGCGAAGCCAGAGTGTAGGTACTGATGGCATTTAGGTGCTGATAATGCTGCTTACCCGCTCCATCATTATAATTCAATCGTTGTGTTTCTGCATTGGATTCAAACTTCTCAACTCGGTTCAAAAGATCTTTCTTTTCATCGAAAAGATTGATGAACATTGAGCGAACTCCTTCTGGATCCACTTCTGCGAAGGCTTGGATCATACGTCTAGGAAAGTTATTTCTGGAGACAAGTAAGTTGCCAGTTTGTTCTGTGGCTTGTAAGAACATATCTAAGAAATTTGAAGCATTTATATCCCAGTTCTTTTGAAAATGTTCAACTGCTTCCCATTTGTACTTTTCATTGTTCCAATGGTTGGATTTAAAATCCTTTTTATAATCAATAAGTATATTATTTAATTTCTCGTGATTTATCATAAGTGTTCCTCCTTACGACTTAACTCTATAAAGCATTCGATGATTATTCTATTATTGAATC
>JAAZEK010000582.1 GCA_012512335.1 Clostridiales bacterium
AATCAAGACAATACCCAAATACGGATACCGTTTGGAGGAATAGCTTCATGAGGCTATGGCAAAAATTATCCCTTATTAGCATTTCGATATTAACGCTTGTGGTCATTACATGTAGCGCCTTATTATTACTCCATGCAAAAAACAATATTCTGCAATTGACAACTGAGAATGCACGAACAGAACAGAATAATTTAAGTGTCTCCTTTTCTGAAATGGCAGACTATTATCTTACGGATGATATTAGCCCTGTTGTACAAACATCCGCCGTTAAATATTGTTTTTCGCGCTTTGCCAATGAAACCTCGGTATTGGTGCATAACACGGAAACGCTGTATTCATCAGTTAATATAAAGCCGGAAGAAATCCTACCGCTGACACAAGGCGGTGAGCAAGCGATTTTCCTGGATGAAATAACCGGCCGGAATATCCTGATAGCAGGTGGTTATGTAAATGTGCTTTCCGAAAATTATAGTGTTTATGTCGTTAGAGATATAACTGAAGTGTATAACAGCATAATAGAAATGTTTTGGCGCTTTGTCCTCATATCCAGCATTAGCATTGTTGTAGGTACGTCTCTAATCATGCTTTTGGTACACCGTGCATCTATTCCTCTCATAAGGCTGAAGGAAATGACTCGCCGTATTTCCGTGGGGGAGTATGGTGAAAGGGTGAAAATAAGCTCTGAAGATGAGGTTGGCGAACTAGCCACTGATTTTAATACCATGGCAGATGCTGTCCAATTCCACATTGCCAGCCTGGAAGATACTGCGCAACGGCAGCAGCTTTTTATCGGTGGTTTGACCCACGAATTTAAAACTCCAATGACCTCTATGATAATCCATACAGATACCCTGTTGTCTACAAAATTAAGTGAAGAGCAAGCGCGACTTTCACTTTCCCATATCCATGAGCAATGTCGATGGTTGGAACAGCTTACCCAAAAGCTATTGAAATTGATTACTCTGGATGAAGCTATAAACATGAAGCCTGAGCCTTTGAAAAACTTATTTGCTGATATTGTTCGTAGCACATCAGAAACTTTGTTGGAAAGAAACACGCAGCTAAAAACGGAATGGGATAATGGTTCGTTAGTTATGGATTATGACCTTATGAAATCTTTGCTTATCAACCTGATAAACAATGCTTCCAAAGCTTCGGAAGTGGGACAACCCATATTCCTTAGAGCCCGTGGAAAAGTGATTGAAGTAATCGATTCGGGTAAGGGCATTTCAAAAGATGAAATCCCGCATGCAACTGACCCCTTTTACATGGCAGATCCTTCACGTAGCAAGGCGAAAGGTGGTAGTGGTTTAGGTTTGACTCTGGTTAAAAGAATAGCTGATGCACATAATGTCCAGCTTGTGATTGAAAGCGAGATCAATGTTGGCACCACTGTTCGTCTGATCTTTCCTGATAACAAAACCTTTACGTCTTGATAATGCTTTTTCTTAAGGAAAATGACATGATGAGTCAGAAAGGTAAGGTGTTGATATGAAAAAATCAATTAGTATAATCCTTGCATTGTTACTGTTAACTACAATGGCTGCCTGTCAGAAAACGCCGGATAGCCCAATTGTAAAGGGGAAGAACCTGGAGAACATAGTCGATAAGGCAATCGACAGCCCGGTTGTTGTAGAGCCGGATTCTGGAGATGACTTGCGTCAACTGCTAGAGGCTCCTGAGAGGTTCACCCTGAAGACGGAAGGGGTGAGCGGTAATCTTGGAATTTATGTGGATGCCAATGTAGTTGTACCAAAAGCCGCAAGCATGCCTGTTGCCAGAGTAACCATGGGTCAGTTTAGCCAAGAGGATGTAAAAAAACTTTACGAAGTACTTCATGGAGATGCAAAACCTATCGATCCGGACTCGCCACCTAACAGTACCTATTATTTGGATCAGATTCAGTACTTGCGTGAGAAAAAGACCTCAGGAGACTATGATGATAAGCTATCTGCTGAGAATATCGATGATCTGATTAATGAATTGATGGAACAAGCTGCAAGCGCTCCGGATAGCTATGAAGAAGTAGAACTCGATTTCTCCTTTCATGAAAACATGGATGAGAATAAGGGCCCATTAGGTTTATATGCCCATCTTAAGTTTAGGCCTGATGACAATACCATATCTGAAATCAATGTAATACAAGATTCATATGGAACCGGGGCGTACGCAGAATATATACGGGACAATATGAAGAATCAAGAAACAAATATGATAACGACTAACTATATGCACGTAGATAAAAGCGACTTGCCTGATATGATGCAAGATGAGGCAAAAAAATTGGCTCAGAATACGGTTACAAAACTAGGAGTTTCCGAATTTGTTTGTACAGGTGAAAGAATCGTTTCAACCGGTAGCAGTATATACGGCGAATCAACCGAACACGATGAAAACATGTATGAATTTATGTTTACTCGCAAAATCAATGAAGTGCCTATTACATATACCAATGATGAAGGCTTGACTACAGTTCACGATGCATATTTTCAACCTTGGATGTATGAAACAATACGAATCTTTATTGACGATGAAGGTGTATTCTACCTGAAGTGGAGTTCGCCCTATGTCGTAAAAGAAATCGTATCCGAATCGTCAACAATGCTGCCCTTCTCCGATATTCAAGATATCTTTGAAGAGATGGCGCCAATTATATATGATAATTGGGATCGAGATGAGATGTATTCCTATGAGATGAAGGTGACCGAAGCTCGCCTTGGCCTTATGCGGGTAACCGAACAGGATGTAGGTGACAGCGGGCTCATTATTCCAGTGTGGGATTTCTTCGGAACGCTGACGCTCAAGAGCAAACCCGGGCAGCCAACTGTGGCCGAAGGCGATGACGGTGGTCTCTATACTTATACTTCATTCCTTACCATTAACGCCATAGACGGCAGCATTATTGATAGAGAACTTGGGTATTGACTCCTGACCTACTTACATCATAATTCATAGCTTTCTTTCATTATGTCCATATAAATCCGCAAAATGGCAGATAAGCTGTTAAAAGCCTTTTTCGACGACATAGAGCTATATGAGGTTTCTTCTTTGAGGAGAAGACCAAAAGTCAAATCCAGGATGAGATCATTCAGTTGAAAAATGAGCTGGCTAATCTGGACCCAAGCTCAAAAAGTCCATACCCGATAGAAAACCTGGATGATATAAAAAGCTTGGATGACCTGCCGGAAGAGGTGCGAAAATTGGGCATTGGAGAGGATATATTCCTTCAGATTCATATAAACAATCTAAAGGAAGCATATAAAACTGCTCCTGATAATCCGCCCCCGCCCATACCCTTTGCCGGTGAATTTCGTAAAATGAGTGATAGTGTCAGTGATTTCCGTATTATGCATGCTGCTCCAAAGCCTGCGGATGACAGATATGAAAGTTTGATATTCATGAATAGTCAGGAAGTGAATGTGGATTCCGTCTGTTATACAAACGAGATAGGATATTTTGAAAAGGGATTTGGAAGCTACTCCTCTTTGGATACCCTAGCCCAACTCGGATTTGAGGAAATCTCTTTTGATGTTCAGATAACAGAGGAAGAGGCTATAAGGAAAGCGGAAGATTTGCTAAATAAGGCAGTAATAGACGACATGATCCTTTGGTCTGCAGAACAGGCTTATGGAGGTTCACGAACAATGGGTTCCATTCATGCAGGTCAAATTGGGAATAAAGCCCCAAGAAGATGCGTCTACCTGTTGAAATATGTACGGGAAATTGATGGTGTTCCCTTAACCGATACCGGTGCAGGTGGCACGGAACCGGACGAGTCGCTGGAAGGTTCCAATTATGTAGCGGGGTGGGCTTATGAAGAGATGAACTTTGCCGTTGATGACAGTGGGATTGTAGAGTTTGAATGGAAGAATCCCTATCATATAGAGGATCAAATTACGGATCACACCAATATGATTTCTCTGGAGGACGCAAAGAATATTTTTGAAAAGATGTTTTTCGTAACAAGTCCCTATGCAGTTGTTATAGAAGAGGATGTCACGATTGAGATTAACAAGATAGTGTTGGGGCTGACGCGGGTCACCGAGCAGAACAAGCGGGATTCCGGGCTGCTTGTCCCCGTGTGGGATTTCTTTGGCACTTTAACGATCGATGGCAAATCATCATACGGTGTAAATTACAGCTTTCTTACTATAAATGCCATAGACGGCAGCATTATTGACAGAGAGCTTGGATACTAGAATATTACTAGACATGAGTAAAGCGTTGGATAGGTGGATGGTATTCATAGAGGATTCACCGGAGGAGGTGTTGGAAATGGCAAAAAGAGAGGAACCTGCCATCACAAGAGCGGAAGAGGTATTAAAGCAGTTGGGAAGCTTTGATGAAATCAAACGATATTATGAAGCTAGAGAAATGGCTATACATGATGAGATAAGCAGGATTACCAGCGCCAGGGAAGAAGGCAGAGAAGAAGGCAGAGAAGAAGGCAGAGCGGCAGGCATAGAAGAAGGCAGGGAAGTAGGCAGAGAAGAAGGCGTAAGAAAGAAGGCTATGCAGATAGCCGAAAGTCTGCTGGGTATCCTTGATAATCGGACAATATCCGAAAAAACTGGATTGTCTTTAGAGGATGTTGGGAAACTCAGAACTCAATAACTCATATGGAATAGGTACCAATTTACAAAGGCATAAGAGATATAAAGTCTTATGCCTTTACTTATGTAACAAGCGATGCTTCCGGACCAAATTAGTAGTTAAGCTTTTTATCGGTGGTTTAATCATGAATTTAAAACTCCAATGACTTCTATGATAATCCATACAGAGACACTGTTATCTACAAATTTAAGTTTAGAACAAACGTAAAACGGAATCTATGAATTTTAGCATATATATGTGGTCAATCGTCATGAAATCGGGTACAATGGTTGTATAACCCATTCAGGCTATTTAATCTCCTTTCTGGTTTCGGCTACCATAAGGATATCATATGGAATTAGAACAAGATGATTTAGCATAGAAAAGAGTGATATCGAAAACCCTGTTGGAGGATATGGGATAAACAGTATTATAAGGATATAAAAGTAAGCAACTCCATATTACGGGTATTTAGACGATAATTTAGTAGCAAAACAGATAAGTGATCACGCACATTGACAATTGAATACGAGAATAAACAAAAATAAGCATAAAAAAGGGTACGACAAAAAGACCTTAGAAAGGTCTGAAAAAAATTGACTACATTAGCTGGAGCTGAATAGCTTAAAAATTAGCTCGCTGTAGCAAGGGAAGCTGATTCAATCAAGTCCACCAGCT
>JAAZEK010000583.1 GCA_012512335.1 Clostridiales bacterium
CACAAGTACGCAATAAGGCATAAGCCGTATAATGCTGTTATGACAGCGTTCTACGGCTTTCTATCTCTTTCAAGTGTCAAAAGCGAGATAGTAAGTAAACACGAATGTCAAGGGTTCAAAACACAATACATGTGCACTTTCTCATCTTTGCTTCAGTCATGAGTCACTCATGAAACATCTGAACTTGTTTCATTGAACAAGTTTTGGAATATCGTAAATTATGTTATAGCAAGTTACGAGATCATTTTTGAAGGATTATGGGCGCCAATGGGATGTCCTTTATAAATCAATTTATAAAGCAAGAGGGCAGCCACATGATTGACGGATTCGTAATTTTGGTTGAATCACTATCTCTTGAGGAAATGGCAAGGATGTAGAGTTTTGCTCGATTTGGTCAAATAGAAGTCTTAGGGCTAACACACCGACCTGGCCGAGAGACTGGTCAACAGTAGTCAGTTTCGGGAAAGATAATTCGGCAATTTCAGAATCTGTAAAACCTACCACCGCAAGTTTGTCCGGAACAGATATGTTAAGTTCTCGCGCTGCATAAAGAACACCAAGAGCCATTTCACTGCTTGCACAAAAAAAGGCGTCAGGTATTTCTTCTGACTCTAATATTTCACGAGCCCTGTAGTAGCCGCCTTCTGTTGTATTACGGGTATGAACAATCCAATTCTCATCGTATGGAATGTCTTTCTCACGATAAGCTGTTTTCCATCCATCACAAAAATCATGGACAAATTGGAAAGATGCTTTTTCTACGAACAAGGAAATCTTCTTATAGTTGTGTTCCAACATGTGGCGAGTCATCTTATAGGCACCTTCCGCAAAGTTCACATAAACACAATCGAATATCTCCTTGGCATGGATATATTTTCGTATTAAGACAAAGGGGATTTTTGCTTTTACTATAATGTCAACATACTCTTCTTTAAAGTCACGTAATGCGTAGATTATTCCTTCAGGTTTCAGGTCAACAATATGTTGGATATGCTTTTTGCTTTGTTCATCATCCGGCTCCAAGGCACATAAAAGCATGGAGTAGCCCTTCTGCTGCAGAACTTGTTCCATTTCATGATGAATCGACTCATAAAACCCATAATCAGCTAAGCTAAATAGGAAGACAACAACATTAGTACTATCTTCCTTTGTTCGGGTCTCTCTCGGTAAGAGAATGTATTCGTTTTCTTTCATGACAGCAAGGACGTGTTTTCTCGTTTCTTCCTGTACTAATTCAGGGTGATTTATGACCCGTGAAACTGTTGAGATTGAAACTCCGGCAAGTTTCGCTACTTTTCGTATATTAATGATTCTTACCCCTTTACAAAAAACTAATCATTCAGGCTTCTGTACTTGTCAAATTATAATACCAAATCTAATTAAACAAATCTTGATGGCTAGATAGTGTGCTGTATCTCGGTTGGAATATAAGGATATTAACGACTATGCTCTAAGTCTCGATCTCAGACTAAGCGAGGCATAAGGATTCTATAATCTTATCCACATCGCTAGCTTAACCTTGGTTTTCAACATAGGCGTGCGTTCGGATGTAATCTAAAATAAGGGTTAATCCTTCAACATTAGGATGAAGGCCATCATTTAACATCAACTCGTCCTTAGCGTTGCCTTCATCATTCAAGAGAACGGAAATAGTATCCAGGTATGAACAACCGATTTCTTCTGCTATTGCCATAATCCAGCTGTTGCCCTGAGTAATCATGGCATTGGTTATGCTGCCGTAATACTTATACTGATGGGTAATGGGATAGATCGACTGCAGGATGATTATGGTATCGGGACTGATCTCCCGGATATCAGTTACTAAATCCATGTATTCCGCGGTGAAATATTCTTCATCCATAAAAGATATGCCGTTGATGCCTACAGCTATTATCAGAATGTCCGGCGGATGCAAGGCGACAACATCGCGAATCGGACGCTGCGTATAGTCGTAGGGATCAAGAATATGATAGCTACTTTGGTAAGCCAAGGTCATTGTTCCCTCAGGCCCGGTCCAGATTTGTGTAGAAGCCTTTCCGTCACTCAGAAATTCAAGCGGCCACAACCAATAAGTCGGTGAATCGCAAATAAAAGTGATCCTGTCAATATATTCCTGACCCATATCCCCGCTGGGCGCCAACAGGGACGGTGAATCATAATTGACAGGGGTCAGCTCGGGATTCAACTCATAAATATATGCTGCCGAGCGATCTGCCTCCGGGGCAGGCGTGGTAGTCGTTTCCGGAACAGGCGTTGTTGTAGTTGTTGCAACA
>JAAZEK010000057.1 GCA_012512335.1 Clostridiales bacterium
CTCATTGGTATTGCGATGACAAATTCTGAAGCTATCATGGTTCCTACATACAGTAGACTAGCTATGCTGGGAAGTAATCCCATAGCTGTATCTATGCCAGCAGATCCTTATCCCTTCTTCTTTGATGCGTCTACATCAGTTGTTACACGCGGTAAGCTTGAGGTTTATAATAAGCTTGGACAGAAGCTTCCAGATGGTTGGGCACTTGATGCCAATGGTCATGCTTCTACCGATGCAGCAGATGTACTGAGGAACATAGTTGGGAAAAATGGTGGAGGAATTATGCCCTTAGGTGGTGGAACAGAGGAGCTTGGAGGACACAAGGGCTATGGATTCGGTATGCTGTGCGAAATCTTTTGTTCAATTCTATCTCAAGGAACAAGCTCTAATAAGGTTAACGTAGGAGGTAAATCGGGGATTTGCCACAGCTTTATCGCTATTGATCCAAAACTATTTGGAGCCCCTGAGGTTATCAAAAATGTTTTCTCTGAATTCCTGCAAGAATTGCGTGATGCTCCTAAGGCTGAAGGCGAATCTCGCATATATACCCATGGAGAAAAGGAACATTTTGCATATGCTGATAGGATGGAAAATGGAGTAGAGATTAATATCAATACTGTTGCCGAAATGCGGGATTTAGCAGATTATCTCAAGATGGATACTGATGCTTATTTGGGAGAAATGAATATCGAAGTGGAATATGAGAGTTCATATTGAGAGTTCATAGCTATCTGTTTCTACCTGAAATAGATGATATAATAAATATCAGATTTGGGAGAAATGAAAATAAAAGTGGAAGATGAGAGTCCATAGCTATCTGTTTCAAAAAACGAAGATGGAATTAGGAGAATAATAAGGCTAACAATTTACTTTATTGGAAAGGCAGGTAAAGAAAAATGAGAATATCAACATTAACAGAACGCCTGGCAAAAATATATGGTGAGGAAAACGCAATTCGAAAGCTTGCAGAGATAGGCTATGACTGCTATGATTATTCGATGTTTTCAATAAAGGAAGAAGACCATCCCATAACAGGAAATGATTTTGAGTCCTATGTTAAAAATCTACGCAGTGTAGCAGAGGATTGCGGAATAAGCTGCAATCAATCTCATGCACCCTTTCCAAGCTTTCTAGAGGGAAATGAGGATTATAACAAACATATATTTCCATTACTTGTACGTGCTATCGAAGTAACAGGCCTTCTTGGTGGAGACACTGTAATAATCCATCCAGCTGTTTTCTCTGGACACAAAATCGGAGGAGACTCTTTGTGCTGGGATACCAACATGGAGCTGTATGGCTCGCTGCTTCCATATGCGAAAAGCAACAATGTTAAAATTGCGTTGGAGAATATGTTTAACTGGTACAAAGATGATGCAACTGCTTCTCCAGCCACATGCTCCTCTGCAGATGAATTCGTCAGATATATGGACGCCTTGGATCCGAATTATTTTGTTGCTTGTTTGGATATCGGTCACAGCGGTATGGAAAACACCGGTGGAAACTCTGCACCTGAAATGATTCGTGCACTTGGTGGAAAACGCTTGAAAGCCCTACATGTTCATGATAATGATTTAGTTCATGACTTGCATACATTACCCTTTACAGAAAAAGTTGATTGGGACGAGACAATGAAGGCCCTGAAGGAAATTAACTACGATGGGGACTTTACTTTCGAGGCAGACGCCTTCCTTTCTAAATTCCCTGACGATCTGGCTATTCATGCATCAAAGCTGATGCTGGAAGTAGGGCGTTATTTTGTGAGAAAATATCAGCTGTAGAGTAGAGGTTTTGTGATGGTACGAATTAGTTACGGAATTTAGCTAGAGTGATTTCTGATAGAGTGATTTAGCTATGCCATTTAGCTAGAGCGGTTTCTGATTGAGCGATTTAGATTTGGCATTTAGATAGAGTGATTTAGATAGA
>JAAZEK010000058.1 GCA_012512335.1 Clostridiales bacterium
GAGAGAATCATGTTGTAGATGGTTTGACGTTCCAAGAGGAAAGAATAGTCCGAAAATCATTAAAGTAGGTAGTGATTTGTTACTGTTCACACCCCAACCTAAATAAATAAGAGTAAAGTTAATCATAAAACTTAAAATAATATACTGTGAAAAAGTCCCGAAAACCTTGATATTTCGGGACTTTTTTAATATTATTCTTAAAAAACTATTGACATTTTAATCGTTATGTGTTAATATATAATCATAACGATTAAAGAGGTGAAAACATGGCAATTGTCTATCAACACGACAAACGTTCAGGTATAACCTATGCTTATGAATCCATTTCAACATGGGACAAAGAAAAAAAGATGAGTCGTGCTAAAAGAACATTAATTGGGCGAGTTGATCCGAACACGGGTGAGATAGTCCCAACTGATGGAAGAAATAAAAAGCCTAAAGTGAAGGAAATAGAGCAACCCGTTGATTACAAAGACCTATACGAAAAGTTACAAAAGAAAAGCCTAGCACAAGAGACTTTAATAACTGCATTAAAAAAAGAAATACAAAAGTTGAAGGAGCAAGACTAAATGACCATAGGAGCAAACTTCGGATACATCACAAATCTCCAATATAAAGTGAAATCCCTGACTTTCCAAGTAGAATCATTTAAGTCAGGGGAAAAGTATGTGTCGATGCGTTCGGAGTTTGCAAAACAACTTGCTGCTAGGGACAGAGAAATCAAAAAAGTAAAATCAGAACTGGCTGATGCACATTGCGAGACTGTCACAGTACGACAGAACTGGATGCAGGTGTTTGAAGATATATCCAAAGAGCATGAAAAAGTATTGGGAGAAAAAGAACGCATAATCAAAAAACTTAAAGACCAGATTTTCGCAACACAGCGACAGCTCGATGAAACTAGGAACAAGCTCAATGATAAAACCATAGAATTGTACCAAGTGAAAACCGAGCTTGAAGAACAGATAGGGGCTAACCTTGAGCTGAAGGCTCAGATCAATCGAGACTACGAGAACTCCTCTATCCCTTCATCTCAGAAACCCAATCATAAGAAGATAAACAACAACAGGGAGAAAACTGGCAAGAAACCTGGCGGACAGCCAGGTCACAAGGGTCACTGCAGAAAAAAGCACACACCTACAGAGCGTATCAATATCCCCGCGCCAGAAAAATATGTTAACAGTGACGACTACAAACCAACCGGGAAGATAATAAGTAAGCAGGTAGTAAACATAAGTTTTAGCGTCAATACCATCGAATATAGCACTCCGGAATTTAGGGATGTACACACTGGTCAGCGTGTTCATGCTGCTTTTCCAGAGGGCGTTATCAACGATGTCAACTATGGTGGTAGCATAAAGGCGTTCACTTTTATACTTAATAGTCGTTGTGGCGTATCCATAGACAAGGTGCGTGAATTCCTTTCCGACATTACGGAGGGTGAATTACAGATTTCGAAGGGTATGATAAACGGTTTGAGCAAAGAATTCTCAACCAAGACGGAAGCTGAGCAGAAGAAAGCATTTGCTGACCTATTGCTTTCCCCTGTATTGAACGCTGATTTCACAAATGCCAGGGTTAATGGCAAAAGTGCTCAAGTTTTCATATGTGCAACTCCAGAAGTAACCATGTATTTCGGCAGAGAAAACAAAGGACACAAAGGCATTGTGGGTACACCAGTCGAACAATACCATGGAATACTCGTACATGACCACGATGTCACATTTTACAGCTACGGGGACAATCACCAGGAGTGTCTTAGTCATATAATCCGTTACTTGAAGAATAGTATTGAAAACGAGCCTAATCTAACATGGAATAAACAAATGTTAGAACTAATACGAGAGATGATTCACTATAGAAACAGTACACCTGATGAAAACCCAGACCCTGACGAGGTGAAAGAGCTAGTTAGTAAGTACAATGAGACATTGGATGTGGCGAGGAGTGAGTACGAATACGAGCCACCAAGTAAATATTACAAAGATGGATACAATCTCTACAAAAGGATGGATGAATATAAGGATAGCCATCTATTATTCCTGTATAATTTTAATGTGCCCGCTACAAATAATTTGAGCGAGCGTAAAGGTCGTATATTTAAAAGAAAGCAAAAGCAAGTAATGGCATTTAGGAGCTTTGATAGCTTGACCTATCTATGCAACAGTATGTCCATTATTGATTTGCTGTTAAACCGAGAAGAAAACTTGTTTAAAAGCGTTGCGACAATACTAGATTAATAAGAATCAATCAAAATACCAGTGCTCAGAATCATGAATACTGGTATTTTTCGTTAGTTGGGGTGTGAACAGTAACCATTTTTCTTTTTTATACGTTTTAGCATTTTCTTTTTCTTGCCAAATGAAATAGAAGGTGCTAAAATAGAGTTTGCTGTATTTGCAAGATGTTGCCCGTTTTAAGGAGGTGTAATTCATGGCAAAGA
>JAAZEK010000059.1 GCA_012512335.1 Clostridiales bacterium
CCGTAGACCATAAAATTGGAAATTATCTTGTGTTTTTTCCATCATTTCAATATTTGGAACAGGTTTTTGAGATTTACCAGGATAGCTGGCCCCAAGATAAAACTATGGTGCAACAAAGAGGGATGGATGATAGGGCAAGGGAAGGCTTCCTGAATGCTTTTGTAGAAAAACCGTCTGAAATCATGATTGCCTTTGCAGTTATGGGAGGTATTTTTGCTGAGGGGGTTGACCTGCCTGGAAGCCGTCTTTCTGGCGCAATTATTGTAGGAGTTGGCTTGCCCCAATTATCAGCTGAACGAGATTTGATCTCTAGGTACTATAAAGAGCGAAATGGTCGAGGCTTTGAATATGCCTACCAGTTACCTGGACTAAACCGAGTAATGCAGGCGGCAGGCAGAGTAATTCGAACAGAAACCGACAGGGGTTTTGTTCTTTTATTGGATGACCGATTTTTACATAGTAGATACAGGGACCAGTACCCAGCCGAATGGCAGCACTACCGCAAGGTAGGCTCTCCAACGGAAGCAGCTGAAATTATTACTAAGTTCTGGTGAAAGTTAAGTAGTGCTTGTTCATGCAGGTGGATAGAGTCGTCCACTATTACCAAATAATCCAAATCCGATGCTGTAGGGGCAGACAACACTATCTGTCCGCATCTTGGTGCATTCATTCCTGTTAGTACGGCATAATATAATGGGATTTCATAGTGTTCAGGTAAGTGGATAGAATCATCCACCCTACCAAAGATATATAAGTATTAAAAGAACTATAGAAATGTTAATAGGACTACAGAAGTACAGACAAGAGAAGGCGAATAGTAAATGGGAATCAAAGGATTTTTAAAGCTAGTGGAAATTCAAACAAAGGTAGCTAGTATGACTCCTCTTTTGTTGGGATCAGTTTTTACTTGCTATAGATATGGACAATTTAAGTGGACTAATTTTTTCCTGATGCTTTCTTCACTTCTTTGCTTTGATATGGCTACTACTGCTATAAATAACTATTTGGATTATAGAAAGGCAAAGAAAACGGAAGGATTCGGTTATGAGAAACACAATGCTATTGTATTTTACAAGCTAAAGGAATCCTCTGTACTTACAGTCATATTCGTATTGTTGGGGCTGGCAATTGGGCTGGGCTTCTTGCTTTACCTTAAAACTTCTCCTGTAGTTTTAATCATTGGAGCGATTTCTTTCGCTGTAGGAATTTTGTATACCTTTGGACCCGTTCCCATATCACGAATGCCCTTAGGTGAGCTTTTCTCTGGCTTTTTTATGGGCTTTGTTATACTGTTTCTCTCAGTGTATATCCATATAGTAGGGGGAACCCTCGTACAGATTACGCTACAGAAAAGCGTACTGAGCTTAAACATAAACCTTATGGAGCTGTTGATATTACTTTTGATCTCACTGCCTGCTGTTCTTGGCATATCAAATATTATGCTCGCAAATAATATCTGTGATATGGAGGAGGATTTTGAGAATCGGCGTTACACCTTACCGCTGTATATTGGTAAGAAAAAATCACTTATTCTTTACCAAAGTCTATACTATATTGCTCTTATTGATATCTTACTGCTATTGATTTTCCGCATCCTCCCATTCACTGCTATCCCAGTTCTTTTCACCATAATCCCAGTTAGAAAAAATATCACTTTGTTCTTAAAATACCAAAGCAAACGGGATACATTCCCATTGGCTATACAGAACTTTCTGATGGTGAATATTTCCATGATTTTGTTTTTCATTCTTGCACTTTTCTTGAAATAGTACTGATTACTAAGGATTTTAGTGGGTTACCAGAATAGTCACTTGCATTCTGGTTACTGTTGACATCCAAAATAATAAATCATATGGAAGGAGCCTTTGCAGGAACTATTATCAATCTTAGCGAATATCAGCAGAAAATGCGTTAAGCACCTTCACTGTCTGAACGCAGTGAGTTTGGAAGGTGTAGAATTTTCAGCTGAGATGAGCTCTAGATTGATTCGTGATGACAACAGCGACTGGAATATATTTATTATTTTAGGAAGCACGAGAACCGTCCCCCTGCTTCCTCCCCTGCTTCCTCCTGACAGCTCTGCCTTACCAGAATAATCTTCTTGCCTCTCAGAAAGTATAGAATATCGCCTTCAGTTAGTCCAATCCAAAAATATCTGAAATATCCTTCGCAGCAATCTCCCGC
>JAAZEK010000060.1 GCA_012512335.1 Clostridiales bacterium
AAGATAATGACATAAAGCGTGAGAATGCAAACATTGATGGAGATACTGCCATGGGCACCATGCTCAAGTATGGTTCTGAAGGTGCTAAACAGTTTAATGAAATGTTTGTGTTAAAGCCTGAGCATTCCCTTGCCCACAAGGAAGGGGATATACATATTCACGATATGGATTTCTTAACCTTAACAACAACCTGCTGTCAAATAGATATAGAAAAGTTATTTAAGAACGGCTTTAGCACTGGTCACGGATATCTGAGGGAGCCAAATGATATTCAAAGTTACTCTGCTCTTGCTTGTATTGCAATACAGTCAAATCAAAATGATCAGCATGGCGGTCAAAGCATAGCTAATTTTGATTATAGTATGGCAAAAGGTGTCGCTAAAACTTATAGCAAGCTCTACAAGCAAAACCTTGTGAAAGCATTGAAGTTACTTGCCAATGTTGAAGATGCTGCTTCAAAGGTAAAAGAAATTAGCGGGAAAATTCAAGAAGAGTTTGAGCTTATTCCCTCTATTAGCAATCTGAAAAACTATCGTGAGCATGAGGCTAAGCTTCTTATGGATTTAGTAAGGAATGAATCCATAGTTAATAAAGCACAGGCCTTTGCTACTGAGAACGCAGAAACTGAGATAAATAGGGCTACATACCAGGCTATGGAAGCTTTTGTACATAATCTAAATACTATGCACAGCAGAGCAGGAGCGCAGATACCCTTTAGTTCAATCAATTATGGCACCGATACATCACCAGAAGGTAGATTGGTTGTAAAAAATGTTCTACTAGCGACCGAAGCAGGGCTTGGAAATGGCGAAACTCCCATCTTCCCTATCCATATATTTAAGGTAAAAGAGGGAGTAAATTATAATCCTGGGGATCCAAATTATGATTTATTTAAATTAGCTTGTAGGGTTAGTGCAAAAAGACTATTCCCCAACTTCTCCTTTATAGATGCTCCTTTTAATATGCAATATTATAAAGCTGGACAAGCTGAAACGGAAATAGCATACATGGGTTGCCGTACGCGTGTGATTGGTAATGTATATGACCCTTCAAGGGAAATAACAAATGGAAGAGGTAACTTGAGTTTTACAAGTATTAATCTTCCTAGAATCGCATTAAAGAGCAATAGGAATGTAAATAGCTTTTACAATGAACTAAACAGCAAAATTGACCTTGTAATAGACCAGCTTCTTGAAAGATTTGAGATTCAGGCAAGGAAAAAGGTTAAAAACTTTCCTTTCCTTATGGGACAAGGTATATGGATCGACTCGGACCAGCTGGGACCTGAGGATGAAATTAGAGAGATATTACGGCATGGTAGCTTATCTGTAGGTTTCATTGGCCTTGCTGAATGCCTGAAGGCCTTAACTGGAAAGCATCATGGAGAATGTGAAGCTTCTCAGAAGCTGGGCTTGGATATCATTAGCCACATGAGAGAGCGTTTAGATGAGGCTAGTCAGAAATATGGTTTGAACTTCACCCTTTTAGCTACTCCAGCAGAAGGACTTTCAGGTCGTTTTATTAAGATGGATAGAGGTATCTTTGGAGAGATTGAAGGTATCACTGACAAAGAATATTACACCAACAGCTTTCACATCCCAGTCTCTTATAAGATTGGAGTTTTCAATAAAATACGTTTGGAAGCTCCCTATCACGAGTTTACCAATGCAGGCCATATAACATATGTAGAGTTGGATGGTGATCCTGCTCAGAATCTAGAAGCATTCGAGAAAGTAATTCGTTGTATGAAGGAAGCTGGGATTGGCTATGGAGCTATCAATCATCCAGTAGATCGAGATCCTATTTGCGGATATACAGGAATCATTGGAAACGAATGCCCCAAGTGTGGAAGAAAAGAAGCAGAAGACTCTGGTTTTCATAGAATCAGGCGTATTACTGGATATCTGGTAGGTACACTTGATCGCTTTAATGATGCTAAGAAGGCTGAGGTAATGGATAGAGTAAGCCATTTGAATTGTAAAATATAAAGTATAGGAGAAATAGATGGACACCCAGCTGAGAATTGCAGATATTATAAACGAATCTATTGTAGACGGTCCTGGAATAAGACTAGTTGTCTTTGCCCAGGGCTGCAAGCATAATTGTCCAGGCTGTCACAATCCTGAAACCCACTCCTTTACAGGAGGTACTTTAGTTAGTATCAGCTCTATTATGGAAGATGTCATAGAGAATCCTATCCTTGATGGTATTACCTTGAGCGGCGGAGAGCCCTTTGAGCAGGCCGAGAGCTTTGCAGAGCTTGCTCATAGAGCAAAAGCTATGGGACTTAATGTCATAACCTACACTGGATATACATATGAAGAGCTCCTTCATGGTAGTAGCAAGAACACAGCCTGGCGGAAACTGCTAAATGAAACAGATACACTTGTGGATGGAAGGTTTGAGCTTGATAAGAAAAACCTTCTCCTAAAATTTATAGGTTCTGAGAATCAAAGGATTCTTGTATTAAATTCATAATTTCTATTTAAATGTATATGCTTCTTATGATATAGTGAAAACATTAATGTGAAAATGCATTAAAAATTATTAATTATTGTAGATGGGAGTTATACACAATGGAAAGAATGATCAAGAAAACCGAGCAAAGATCCCGTCATTCATGGTATTTATATGACTTTGGGAATTCCGCTTATGCAGCTATTGTTCTTCTTGCAGTATATTCTACATACTTTAAAAATGTAGTTGTAGGTGGTGTAGATGGAACACGGCTATGGGGCATATCGGTAGGTGTTGCTGCGATTATCGTAGCAGTTATTTCACCGATTCTAGGCACTATTGCCGATTTTACAAAATCAAAAAAGAAGCTTCTTCTAATCTTCACCGTTATATCAGTTTTATTTACTGCATTATTATTCTTTGTAGGCGAAGGTGATGTATTCATCGGTATGCTATTTTTCATTTTAGCGGAGATTGGTTATAGAGGAGCCCAGGTATTTTATGATTCTCTCCTAACTGATGTATCTACACCTGAATCCGTGGGTACTGTCTCAGGCAAGGGTTGGGCTTTCGGTATGATTGGCGGTATTATCGCCCTGCTGCTTGTACTTTTACCCATTCAACTGATTGGTAATCAAATGATTCCCTATTCATTTTTGATTACTGCTATCATATTTCTAATTTCTTCTATTCCTACTTTTTTATGGGTTAAGGAAAAACAGGAACCAGAGCAAATACCGGAAGGCAAAAATATTGCTATTCTTGCATTTGAAAAGCTGGCACATACCTTTCGCTCCGTGAAGAAGCACAAGGAATTTATCAAATATGCAATATCTTTTTTAGTCTACAACGATGGCATTATGATGCTAATGGATTTTGCTGCAATCATCGGCGCTACACTCTTTGGAATGGAGCAGACGGAGTTAATCGTTTTCGTTATTCTTATCCATTTATCTGGTACCTTTGGCGCATTGCTTTTTGGCAAGATTGCTGACAAAAAAAGTAGTAAAGAGTCCGTTTTAATGTCTCTTATCATTTTGATTGCCTCCGTTACAGGCCTGTTTTTTATCGAGGATATCATATGGTTTTATGTAATTGGTTTTTTTGCAGGATTTTCTCTTTCTGGTGTTCAAGCTGTCAGTCGTTCCATGGTAAGCCAGCTTGCCCCCGTAGGACAGTCCACCGAATTTCACGGATTTCTCTCCGTTGCTGGTAGAACCTCAACATTCGTCGGACCTTTGGTGTTTAGCACCATTTCCTATCGCATGCACAACTGGTATTCTAACCGCGGTAAAGAATCAGCGCTGGCTGAACAATACGGACTTCTTTGGGCAATTGGCTCAATTGTTGCCTTCCTTGTGGTGGGCATGATTCTTCTGTTCTTTGTAAAGCGCATCACAAACAAAAAAACAATATAAAATTCATTGCTTAGCCTTGTTTACTTTCTATCACCAATACACATATTGCTGAATATAGGTGTTATAGAAAGTAAATTAAGGCGGTGAA
>JAAZEK010000061.1 GCA_012512335.1 Clostridiales bacterium
ATCCCTACAAATATAAGGAAATAAATGCCTGTAGCAAAGAGAGGCCAAATAAGTCCTCTAGTGCTGTATTCTCCAGCCATCATAATAATCTCTTTATTTGCTATGATGCGAGCAAGAGACGTATCCTTCACTAAGGTAATCACCTCATTACCTACTGGTGGTAGTATACGCTTAACTACTTGAAGCAATGTTACTTTGAAAAAAATCTGGCTCTTAGTCATGCCCAATACCTGACCTGCTTCATATTGACCCTTAGGTATGCTCTCTATGCCGCCTCTATAAATTTCCGAAAAATAGCAGGCATAATTAAGAACAAAGGCAACAGTTGCTGCAACAAAACGTCCAGAAGCACCGCTTGGCCATGAAAAAGACATTCCTAAAAGACCTGGACCATAAAAAAGTATCATGAGCTGCAGCATTAAGGGCGTGCCTCTAACAGCCCAAACAACCGTTCTTGTCAACCAGCGAAGGGGACGAAAGCGGCTCATGGATCCAAAAGCAATCACTAACCCTAAAGGCAGTGAAAACAAGAGTGTTAATGCAAAGAGCTTACTATTAAGCAGAAAGCTCTCAGAAAGTCTATTAATAATCACAAGAATTTGATTCATATCTCTATAACCTCATAATAAAAGCAATAAGACAGAGGAATTATCCTCTGCCCCTCGCTATATCTACTAGGATCAACTTTTTACTCAGACAAGTCTAGTCCGTACTTCTCAGCTAATGCGCCCAAGCTACCGTCTGCTACTAGTTCATCAAAAATTTTGTTTACTTCATCACAAATATCAGAACCTTTGCGGAAGGCAACTCCATAATCTTCTTCAGCTAAATGATCCACAATAATAATATCCTCATAATTGGTTCCTTCGCCAGTCATAGTATTTGCTAAAGTTAAGTCTAGCACAGCAGCATCAGCAGTCTCAGCCTTAACTTCCATCAAAGCCTCAGTCTGTAAGGACTTTGGAACAAGATCAGCCTGTTTCAAATTTTCGTCAGCTTGAATAGTTTTTTTACCTGCAGAACCCTGCTCAGCTGCTACTGTCTTGCCAATTAAGGATGCAGTACTCTCATATGCAGTACCTTCCTTCACCAAAACTACCTGAGCATTCTTTACATATGGCTTTGTAATTTCCGTAGTTTCCATAAGCTCTGGGATGATTGTCATTCCGTTCCAAATAGCGTCAATAGACTTTGCATCCAACTCCGCTACCTTGGTATCCCAATTAATTTCAACAAACTCAGTTTCAAGACCAAGTTTTTCGCAGACCAAGGTTGCCAGTTCTGTATCAAAGCCCGTAAAAGTACCATCTTCATCTGTATAATTCATAGGTGCATAATTGGTATAGCCTATGATCAGTTTACCATTACCCTTAACATAAGCCAAATCACTTTCATCCCCAGACTGATTAGCTGGATTTGTGTTTCCACATGCAGCCAATGCAAAAGCCATAATTACCACTAATAAAATTGATATTAATTTCTTCATAATCATTTCCCCCAATTTCTAATAAAAAACTCTTTAACATTATACCACTTTACTACGATAAAGCAAGATGTTTTCGCAAAGTAAATATTGATTGATTTCTCTTGTGTTTTAGAAAGATTTCATCATAGAATGTAGAATTATATAGTTTGCAGTTACATAATAAACCCAGTATGACCTTATAGGAGACGAAGAACAATGCCCACTCTATTAGAAATATTTATAGCTATTCTCCCTGAAGTATTTGTTTTTATTACGGGTGCTTACATATTAGCTAATCGAAAATTTAATTTTAAGAGGATTATTTTAATTTGGCTCATTGCCAGTACAATCACTTATTTTGTCAAATTACTACCTATTTTTCCAGGCTCCAATATTTTATTTTCTATATTGGTAATGGCAATACTGCTAGTTACTATTGAAAAAATGGAGGTAATGAAGGCAATAAGATCTATCCTGCCTCTATTTATTATCAGATTAGTAACAGAAGCATTGAACATACTTGTTCTGGTAGCTATTTTTCATGTGGACTTAGTTATATTTGCTGATGATCCTGTTAAAAAAACTTTAGCGTTTATTCCTTCCCTACTATTATTTATTTCTATAATTCTGACTATTTATATGTTAAAACGAAGGTCAATGAAAGTTGGTACAAAATGAGTATAATTGAAAAGTCAAGTAAAGTTATTGCATCTAAAACATCTACCATGCTCGATTTGGATAAGGATCAACAGGAAATACTTGAGTATGGTGCTTTAAGTATTATACAAACATTGATATCCGTAGTACTGCTGACATTACTTGGTATCTTATTACACTCACTTTTGGAGATTCTTGTAATTTCGTTGACTGCAGCATTGTTAAGACAGTATTCTGGTGGTGTTCATGCTACTTCCTCTAATCGATGTACAGTACTTAGTTTATTCTTCTTTGGTTTGCTTTCATTGTTTGCCAAGTACTTTTCGGTTTTACATGTTCAAAGTCATGCTATTATCTTTCAAGTATTTACATTGATAGTTGTTATTATTTTATTATATAAATTCGCTCCAACAGATAGTCCTAATAAACGAATTACAGACCCAGAAAAAATACTAAAGCTTAAGAGAGCATCCTTTAAATTTGTTCTATTCCTGTTCCTTATAAGCTTGTGCCTGTGGTTCATTTATTTTAAGTTTAGTATGGTTGTTGCTATAAAGATTATTGTCTATATCCATATCGGCATGTTATGGCAAGCTGTAAGTATTACTTCCGTCATGAAATTAATTGTGAGCAAGTTAGATTTCTTGCTTATTAAATTAAAAATTTAGAAAGGAGATGTTTAAGCATGAAGGAAAAAGTGTTATTAAGATCAGCAGTAGCGCTTTGTGCAGGTTTTTTGGTATACATAGCAAATATGGCTTCTGCATCCGCTTGCTTAATATGGTTCTATCAACCTGAAGAGCCCAAAGCTCTACGCAAGTAATAAGAATAAGGCCGAATCTTTCGGCCTTATCTCTTCTCATCTATCTGGAGGCGGAAAAGTAAATGGTAATGGATGGCAACAGACAAAAAAGAATATATGAAATACTATCTGTAGTAAAGTTATTTACTGTTTTAATAATTGGCATAGCTGGGTTAAATGAGTACACAAAAAAT
>JAAZEK010000062.1 GCA_012512335.1 Clostridiales bacterium
AA
Source organism: Clostridiales bacterium (assembly GCA_012512335.1). Classification (GTDB taxonomy): domain Bacteria; phylum Bacillota; class Clostridia; order Caldicoprobacterales; family DTU083; genus UBA5454. The sequence continues at coordinate 3 of JAAZEK010000062.1, forward strand.
TGGAACGTTTTAGGAGTAAAATGAATCAGGATCACCCCCAATGGAGCTGGGTTATGATTTTCAGTAAGATAAACCAATATTACTTTACCGGCACAATGCAGGATGGAATGCTTATTATACCCAGACGAGAGGAAGCTGTATTTTGGGTAAGAAACAGTTATGAGCGTGCTGTAGATGAATCTATGTTTACTAATATTCGACCTATGAATAGTTACCGAGATGCAGCATCTTATATGGGAAAAGCACCAGATGTGTTATACACAGAAATCGAATCTGTACCAATAGCTTTACTTCAACGTGTTGAAAAGTACTTTCCCTATCAGAAAATTTTATCTGCGGATTCTCAAATCATGGCTACCCGCTCAATAAAAAGTACATATGAGCTTGAAATTCTAAAGCGAGTTGGCAATATTCACCAATGGATTCTGGAGCAGAGGGTGCCACAGTTACTTGAAGAAGGTTTGAGTGAGAGTGATTTAGCCACTAGGATATTTACAGTTTTAATGGAGGAAGGGCACCACGGATTTGCCCGTTTTGGAAAGTTCGATACTCAAATTGGAATTGGCCAATTGGGCTTTGGTGAAAGCTCTCTTTACCCGAGTTATTTTGATGGTCCAGGTGGGAATCTTGGGATGAGTCCTGCTATGCCGTTTTGGGGTAGCAGGGAAAGAAGACTACAAAAAGGAGATTTAGTATTTGTAGATGTAGCTTTTGGCATGGATGGTTATCACACGGATAAAACCATGAATTATGTGTTTCAAGGATCTTTATCAGATGAAGCTGTTTATATGCATAATCGTTGCATTAAAATTCAAGAACAAATCGCTTCTTTATTAGTACCAGGGTCTATTCCTTCAGAAATATATAGAATGATAATGGATAGCTTGGATGAACAGTTCCTACAGCATTTCATGGGTTATGGCGATAGAAAGGTTAAGTTTTTAGGCCACGGAATTGGTCTGCAAATTGATGAAACCCCAGTAATTGCAACTGGTTTCGACCAGCCTCTTGAGGAGAATATGGTCATTGCCCTAGAACCTAAAAGAGGGCTAGCTAATGTTGGTATGGTAGGTACTGAAAATTCCTATCTTGTTACTCCTAAAGGAGGCTTCAGTATAACTGGAAACCATCCTGGTTTAATACTTGTATAAAAATAATTTAAGTGGTAGTATAATTAGAAATGTTACACTAATACACTTTGACAGGAGAAAACCTATGACAAGACAAAAAAGAGTAGCAGCAGTACATGATATATCCTGTTTAGGGAAATGTTCTCTTACCGTAGCTTTGCCTATTATTTCAGCTGCAGGCATAGAATGTGCAGTGATTCCCACAGCGGTTTTGTCCACCCATACAGGTGGAATTGACGGCTATACTTTTCATGACTTAACAGAACAAATTATTCCCATAGCAAAGCATTGGGAATCTTTGAATCTGGGCTTTGATGCCATTTATACAGGATATCTTGGCTCTTTTGAGCAACTAGATATCGTATCAAGCTTATTTGATCTGATAGGGACAAAAGATACCTTGAAGCTAGTAGACCCAGTCATGGCTGATAATGGTGTACTTTATAAATCCTTCTCTGAAGATTTCCCAAAAGGTATGAAGAAGTTATGTGCTAAAGCTGATATACTTATACCAAATATCACAGAGGCTGTTCTTATGTTGGACAAACCGTATCAAACAGGGCCTTATACCGTTAATTATATAGAGTCTTTGTTAAAAGAACTAGGCGATATTGGACCAAATCAAGTAGTACTTACTGGTGTGCACTATGATGAAAAGCAACTAGGAATTGCAGCTTATGACAAAAATACTGGTCATATAGGCTACTATTTTGAAGATAGAATTGAAGGATATTATCATGGTACAGGTGATGTTTTTGGTAGTGCATTAGTTGCGGCTATCCTTAAAGGCTTCGATCTTACAGAAGCTGCAGCTGAAGCGGTTAGGTTTACAGTGGGCAGTATTGCTAGAACCAGGGCAGCAGGCACAGATGTTCGTTTTGGAGTGGATTTTGAAAATGGTCTGGGAGAATTGTCTGCCCGCTTATCTCATAAATAGAGAAATCAATAGAAGTAAATAATATTAATGCATTACACATTGTTATGTATGAAGAAGTTAAGTAACATGTAGGGATATGAAACTGTTAGTTGAGACGGGGTGATGGGAAGAGATGGACAGAAAAAATCCAGTAATTCGAATTGAAGGTTTGTCAAAGGTATTCCGAGGACCGGAAGGCGAAGGATTTTCGGCTTTGGAAGACATTAATCTGGAAATCTATCCAGGAGAGATATATGGTATCATCGGTATGAGTGGCGCCGGAAAGAGCACTTTGGTAAGGTGTATCAATTTCCTGGAGCGACCTACAGAAGGCACCGTTTATTTTAACGATCAGGATTTGTTTAGCCTTAGCAAAAGGGAATTGTACAACACCCGTCAATCTATGGGAATGATATTTCAACAATTCAATCTTCTCATGCAAAGAACGGTTTTGGGTAATGTTTGTTTTCCGTTAGAAATTGCTGGTGAAGATAAAGAAAGTGCAGAAAAAAGAGCAGTAGAGCTATTGTCCATGGTTGGATTGACGGACAAAACATATGCCTACCCTGCACAGCTGTCAGGTGGTCAAAAGCAAAGAGTTGCAATTGCTCGGGCTTTAGCTACCAATCCACAGGTATTATTATGCGATGAAGCGACCAGTGCTTTGGACCCTGCAACTACCCGTGATGTACTGACTCTACTGAAAGATATAAATAAAAGATTAGCTATTACAATAGTGGTGATTACCCATGAGATGCGTGTTATAGAAGAAATTTGTAATCGAGTAGCTATTATTGATAAAAGCCGAATTGTGGAAGAAGGCAAGGTAGAAGATATTTTTACCAAACCCAAAACTGCTGCAGCCAGACGCTTGGTATTTCCAGAAGATCATTCAGTGGAAATACTTCCAGGCACCCGTTGCTGTCGGATAGTATTTGATGGAAATTCTTCATTTGAACCTGTAATTGCTGGGATGGTACTTGATTTTCGTCAAGTAGTAAATATTCTTTTTGCTGATACAAAAAACATTGATGGAAAGGCTTTTGGACAAATTGTTATTCAGCTTCCCGATAATGAGTTGATGGCCAACAGAATGATTGAATATTTGAGAGCAAAGAATCTATCAGTAGAGGAGGTAGATGGTTATGTTTGATTTATCTGTATGGAGCATGATAGGTCGAGGAGTACTGGAATCCTTATATATGACCCTTGTATCTACCTTTTTTGCTTACCTATTTGGTCTTCCACTTGGGATAATTATGGTTGTTACAGATAAAGATGGGATTTATCCACGAAGGACATTTAACTGGATTTTGGGTTTGATTATCAATATTCTTCGTTCTGTTCCTTTTTTAATCCTATTGGTAGTGGTAATTCCAGTAACTAGATTTATAGTCGGTACTACTCTTGGTTCAACTGCAACTATTGTACCTTTGGTAATTTCAGCCGCTCCCTTTATTGCAAGATTGGTAGAGTCATCTATGAAGGAAGTAGACAAGGGGGTGATAGAGGCTGCTCAGTCCATGGG
>JAAZEK010000063.1 GCA_012512335.1 Clostridiales bacterium
ACTTTGAACAATGGAAGCAGCATTATTTAAACCCAGCAACAAAGGATGCAGTGGAAAGCGACTTTTATCTGATGAGTCAGTACAACATAAGCAGTGTTCCAACTCTGATTATCAACGGAAAGCACCGTGTAAATGGTGCGCAACCACTACCTAAAGTCATCAATGCTATCTATAAAGCCTCAGAGGAAGTAGAAGAAGAGGAGAAAGATAATACCGGTTTAGGAGTTTGCAAGTTTGATGGAGATAAGTTTGTGTGTGATTGATGAGTATATACTTTTAGAGCCAAGGGGAATGCCTCTTGGCTCTAATTTTTTATGAAGCAGGAGAACCGTCCCCGTGCTTCATACTTCTCCTATTGCAAGACAGCATACTTACATGTATACTTGATTAAAAAACGATGAGGTAAATTATGACTACACAGATAAGACAAAATCGATGGATTCCTGTGATTGCTGGTATAGCAATTCAACTTTGTTTGGGAACTGCATACATATGGGGAGTATTCCAACAAGGTATAGCATCACATCTATTTAACGGAAATAACGCAAGTGCGGGGCTTGCTTTTTCCATATTGCTAAGTATGCTGACCTTGGGAAGTACTTTAGGTGGGTATCTTCAAAACAAATATAGCACAAGACCTGTTGTGATTGCAGGTGGTATCATACTGTCTTTAGGCTTTTATCTTGCATCTATGACACCTTCTTCGGCAGGCTGGTTGATATGGATCACATACGGTGTGATAGGTGGCTTTGGCATGGGTATGACATATTCCACCACTATTGCATGTTGTCAACAATGGTTTCCTGATAAACGGGGGCTGATAACTGGAATTATAGTATCTGCTTTGGGGTTTGGTGGTGTCGTATTTACACCTCTGGCGGAATATCTAATCAAAATAAATGGAAATGGTGTTCCAGGGGTAGGCGAATTGATTTCCTTTAAGTGGTTCTCTTTAATCTTTTTAATCGTATGTACCTTGGGTGGTATATTCGTTAATAGTCCGGAGGAGGGCTACTGTCCTGCAGGGTATACACCTCCAGCTTCAAAAGCAGGGGTTACTAAGCGAGACTTTACACCCAGAGAAGCACTCAGAACTCCACAGCTCTATGGGATAACCATAACATTGATGTTGGCATGTATGGGTGGGCTAATGATGATTGCCTTTGGAAAAACTATTGCAGGTTACCAACCAGAACTAAAGGATGTAGCTGTTGCCGGGGTCATGGCCGTTACATTGTTCAACTCCTTCGGTAGATTATTTTGGGGTTGGGTTTCAGATAAAATAGGTAGAAAAAACACAGTTTTGGTGCTGCTTGTTAGCACTGCGGTATTAGTGCTTTTAGTTAACCTGGTGGTGACTAACCTGTTCTTTTTTGTTTTAGTAGGGGCAGTAGGATTTTTGTACGGTGGATATTTAGGCACCTTCCCTGCTCTTACGGCAGATTATTTCGGTTCCAAAAATGTAGGAATGATTTATGGCATGGTGCTCTTGGGCTTTGGAGTGGGAGCCGTTGCCGCTTCCTACATAGGTGGCTATTTTATCAATTCTGCATTGGCTGCTGACCCGGCAGTTCTTGATATGGGCATTCTGCTTAAAGCTTTTGTCATTGCATCTATTGCATCAGTGGTAGGAGCTATTATAATGGTCTATACGAAACAACCCGAGTGAAGCAGAGGGACGGTCCTCGTGCTTCCCGGAAGCATTGCAAAATCTAGTTTTGTGTCGTATAGTGTTTTTGAGGTGAAAGCAAGGAAGCAGAGGGATGGCCCTCGTGCTTCCTTATATTATATTTAGAGGTGGAATAAATGAACACAACAGTTAAAATTGGAATAATTGGTGCTGGTTCTTTAGGCATCTTATATGGTCATAAACTAACAAAGGCTTACGGGAAAGAGAATGTGCTATTTCTCGCAGATGAAGAGCGTTGCCTAAAATATAAGGAAACAGAGTTTATCTGTAATGGTGAACGCAGTGATTTTCAGTTTGTCTCTACTGGAAGGAGCATAAGTAAAACAGAAAACGAGGGAACTGATGAAGAGATCGAGGCACTAAATGTAAGCATTAAATCCTGTAATGAATCCTGTAATGAACAAGCAAATCACATATACTTGGACTTGCTAATATTTGCTGTAAAATCCATGGGTCTAGCTGCTGCAATAGAAGAAGCTAAGCCATTTGTAAGCGAAAACACAGTAATTCTATCGCTACTAAATGGTATAACCAGTGAAGAACAGATAGGAGCAGTGTTTGGAAAAAAACATATGCTTTATAGTGTTGCCCTTGGCATGGATCCAATTAGAAAAGGTTATCAGATTAGCTTTCAGAATATTGGCAAAATTGTATTTGGCAGCAGATATGGAAATCAGGTGGATGATGTTCGTTTAGTATCTAAGGTTCTAGAGAAAGCGGATATTCCCTATGATATTTCCGATGACATAATGTATGTCTTGTGGAAAAAATTGATGCTAAATACAGGAGTAAACCAAGTCATAGCTGTATATGCTTCAACATATGGTGGGATGCAACAAGAAGGCGAAATACGCACCAAGATGATAGAGGCTATGAGAGAGGTAGTTGAAGTATCAAAGCATGAAGGGGTTAATCTGACTGAAGAAGATATCCGGGAAAATGTTGCTCTATTAGACACCATGAATCCAGAAGGAATGCCCTCAATGCGGCAGGATACTAAGGCTGGCAAGAAAACCGAAGTGGAATTGTTCTCCGGTACAATATGCCGATTGGGGAGAAAGTACAATATTCCAACACCGGTAAACGATTTCTTCTATGAAAAGATTCGAGAGATGGAAGCATAGAATTTATTATTTTGACGTGAACAGTAATACATCGAAGTTACTGTTCACTGAGCGGCAAAATAATAAATATATTCCAGTCGCTGTTGCCATCACGAATCAATCTAGGGCTCATATCAGCTGAAAATACTACACCTTCCAAACTCACTGCGTTCAGACAGTGAAAGGTGCTTAACGCATTTTCTGCTGATATTCGCAAGATTGATAATCGTTCCTGCAAAGGCTTCTTTCATATGATTTATTATTTTGATGTGAACAGCATAAGTTGTACGATTTATCGCATTAAATCGCACGAAATGCTTGTGAATTAAAGCGCGCTATGCTATAATTAAACGTACGATATGTTGAACGGAGGATCTACCATGGCATCAAATGATTATAGCAAAGGTGTTGTAGTGACAGCTACTGAGCTCAAGCAAAACCTCGGAAAATACTTAAACCATGTTGAAGAATTAAATGATGTGGTGATTACAAAAAATGGAACCAAGATTGCCAGGCTAACTCCATATGTTACCGACATAGAGCAATACTTTACAGTTAGAGAAAATGCAATGGATTACCAATATGGTGGCAAAAAAGTCTCCTATGAAGAGTTTATGGAGATTTATGAGAAAAGCAGTCTTAGGATGGAATTGATTAACGGTGAAATCTATTTGTTAGCTTCTCCTACCATTGGGCATCAGGAAATCCTTGGAAGATTACATCTTACTTATAATGCTTATTTTAAGGGAAAGCAATGTAGAGTTTTCCTAGCTCCTTTTGATGTTCATTTTCATAAGAAGGATATAAAGGAGCCAGACGTAATGCAACCAGATCTTTTGGTGGCTTGCGATCTTGATAACAATGTCACTGAAAAAGGGAGATATATGGGAACTCCAACTTTGGTTATTGAGATTCTATCAGACAGCACCCGTACTAAAGATCTGATTACAAAGCTAAATACTTATGCTACTTCAGGTGTAGAGGAATATTGGATAATAGATGAGAAACAAGGAATGATCACGATCTATTCGTTTTAGGATTTTGAAGTTGATAATTATGTTAGCTACAAAAATGGAGATATTGCAGAATCCTTCATTTTTATTGGGTTATCAGTGGATGTAAAAGAACTATTTCAGAATTTAATATAACCCGAAGAACGCAGAAAGTGATGAATGTCAAATAGGATGCACGTGAAAGAAGCACGAGAACCGTCCCTGTGCTTCTATGCTTCCATGAACGCCAAAGGTACACAATATTTACATTACATGTGACTTCCTCTTGTTAAGCATCCGTATAATCACCTTTGTCAGGGAAGACACAAGTATAATGCCAATTGCCAAAGCTCCTGCTTCCAGCATTGTTTGTATTCCATATGTAAAAGCGAGCTCTGTATTTCCTTCCAGTAGATTTAATGCGAATTGAAATATGGCTCCTCCAGGTACCACAGGAATTAAGGCTGGAACAAGAAACACCGAAGCTGGTGTCCTTAGTTTGCGTGCTAAGATCTCTGCGCAAATTGACATGGATATGCTAGCTACTAGCATTCCAATATGACTATCATAGCCATATGCTGTCGTTATTGAATAAAAGAAGAAGCCTAGTCCAGCATTTAAGCCAGCAAATATTAGTTTTAATCCTCTAATATTAAACATTACACTAAATGAAACTGCTGCGATGGTGGAAAGTAATATATTCTTCAGCATACTATAGACCTCCGATTTGCGAAAGTAACATAATAGTAATTGCAGCACCGCTAGCCAAGGCTACAGCTATACCTAAGGCTTCAACACCACGGCTAATCCCAGAAACCAACTCTCCCGCAACCGCATCACGTAAGGCATTGGTAAATAAAATACCTGGTACTAAAAGCATCAACGAGGCGAAAGTAACAATCCACCAATCTGAAAGAATTCCAAAATAAGACAAAAGCCAGCCTAGCATAGCTGCGACAACACCACCCAAGAAGTTTGTTGTAAAATAACCTAGCTGAACTTTATTTAATGAAGTAACAAGCAGTTGAAGAGTAGCCCCAACAACTAATCCCATAAGGAAGTGTATCAATCCGCCTCCGAAAACGACGGTAAATGAAGCAGAGGCTACTCCAGCGGCCAAAGCAGTTAACCATAGGCTGTAGGGTGGTTTGGAGTTAATTTCTTGTAGCTTCTTTTTTGCTTCCGCGATGGTAATGGGATTCTTGTTGATTTCTCTTGATAGGTCATTTACTGCTTCAACTTTGTCTATATTTGTGCCACGGGAGGGAGTACGCATCATTCGTGTGAATGATTCACCATTGTTATCAATAATAGAAATTATAATTGTAGTAGGAGTTGAGTAGCTTTCACAATTCTCTATGCCAAAGGCTTTGCAGAAGTAAAGCATTGTATCTTCCACCCGATATGTTTCTCC
>JAAZEK010000064.1 GCA_012512335.1 Clostridiales bacterium
AAAACTTACCATCAGCTACTCAGATGCTAAGGAAATTCTATCTGTGCTAGATGGCACTAATTTGACCACCCAGATGACTTTTCAGAATCGTTTTCTCCCAGCAGTTATGCGTGCATACCAGCTAATAAATGAAGGTAGACTAGGAAATATTCTATCCTTTCACGCTGCCTATCTCCATTCAGGCTCCGTCGACCCAAATAAGCCTATTGGTTGGAAGCAAGATGCTGAGCTGGGTGGCGGAGGCGTACTCTTTGATCTGGGCTCCCATGTGCTCGATATGATTTACTATTTAGTTGGAGAATATGAGAGTATTATAGCCAGCAATCGGGTTCTATACCCTGAGAGACCAACTGCCGATGGCAAGATGATCCCTATCACTGCAGAAGATCAATCCCTTATGATGGTTAAGATGAAAAATCAAAGTACAGGTATAATTGAGATCTCAAAAATAGCTACAGGCACAAATGACGAGTTGCTCTTTAGCATTTATGGAGATAAGGGAGCCGTAAAATTCAATCTTATGGATCCAAACTACTTGGACTTTTACGACAATACCAAACCTGACAAGCCTATTGGGGGAGAAAGAGGATTCACACGTATTGAAACCGTACAACGCTTTTCAGAGCCAGGTGGAGTTTTTGTCTCCTCAAAAGCGGCTATTGGATGGATACGAGGTCATGTCCATAGCCTTTATAATTTCCTCCAGTGCGTTTATGATGGACGCCAGGCTAGCCCTTCCATTAGGGATGGAGCCTATATTCAGTATGTGATGGAAAAGGCATACGAATCTAACGAGAAATCCATCTGGATTGATTTGTAGGCTACTGTACATAGACCAGTGAGTAAAATAAAAATATTTACTGAGAATATTGATTATTAGTGTTTATTCTTATACATTTTGTTTAACAATCATGATAGAATGATTATAGAATTTGGATTAAAACACCATTAATTATATAAACACTAAAGAAAGTAGGGGTTAAATGGATTATAAAATTATCGCTGATAGCTGTTGTGATGTATCAGAAGAAATGCAAAAAGAAACTGGTGTAGAGTTGGTTCCCTTAACTATACGAATTGACGATACAGAATATATTGATGATCATACTCTTGATATGGAAGCTTTTCTTCAGCATATGAAGGAAAGTAAGAATCCGCCGAAAACATCCTGCCCCTCAATCTATGACTTTTTTCATAGTTTTAAAGATAGTGACAATATCTTTGTAGTGACACTTACTTCCAAGCTCAGTGGTACCTATAATGCAGCTATGCAAGCTAAGGAAATGGCCATGGAAGAGTTTAAGGGTAAGTTCATCCATGTATTCGATTCCTTGAGTGCTGTAGTTGGCGAAACCCTGGTACACCTGAAAATTCACGAATACCTTAATAATAATTTGAGTAATAACGAAATTATAGATAAGGTAAACAATTACATTCAGGAGATGAAAACCTTTTTCCTATTGGAAAGCTTAGACCATCTAGCAAAAGCGGGTAGATTGAATCCACTTATTGCAAAAGCAGCTAGCATCCTATCAATAAAGCCAATTATGGGTGAGGATAATGGCGTCATTCGATTGGTGGATAAGGCTAGAGGGTATGAACGAGCTTTTAAGCGACTAGTCGATATCATTGGTGAAGAGAGTAGCAAGTTAGAAGGTAGGTTAGAAGAAAAGGTTTTGGGAATAGCTCATTGTAATTGTTACCAAAGAGCATTGAAGTTCAAAGAGCTTGTTCTGGAAAAGTATTCATTTAAAGATATTTTCATTGTCGAAATGGGTGGGCTGAGTTCTACATATGCCGATCAAGGCGGTATAGTGATAGCCTTTTAGTAAAAAACTATGTTACGAAGGTAAAGCTTTACTAACAAGTTCGCTAGTATGCGAGTTCAAGCTTTGTTCACTAGTAAGCAAGTACAAGATACAAAAAAAGTTGCCTAATTGGCAACTTTTTATTTTTCCTTATCCTAGGTTAAGACGCCTACTTCCATAAAGTGGCGCGTTCACTAATTCTTATTCACTTAATGCTTTTTGAAATAATTCCTCTATTATCTTCTTTTTTGGCACTCCTTCATGGAACTTTTCACCATCCAGATAATAGGTAGGAACATAGTAATAGTCGTATTGGTTGGCAAGCTCTGGCTCGTCAGTTTCATTAATGACCTCTATTTCCAAGTTCTTATATTCTGGATTTTCCTTATATAGCTCTTCCATAAAACGCTTTGCATTAGCACAATGAGGACAACCAGTCATTATAAACATTTGAATATTTTTCATAAACTTCATCTCCTTATATTTGTGGGGTACCTTAATAGCCGCAAATCATATTATTTATTATAACCAATTTGTAAAGTAAACTAACAAGAAAGGTGTTAACATAATCGTTCCTGCAAAGGCTTCTTCCATATGATTTATTATTTTGACGTGAACAGTAACAGAAAGGTGCATCGTTGAAGATGTGATTTTTTCTATAATAATTCCTGTAAAAATCTAGTATAATTATATTGGTCCTCGTTGTTTAGAAAGCAATGTATATACAGCTTGTATTGTTTCATTTTTAGTTATATTGGTATGAATCAATTAGAGCTTTATAGAAATGCATTTGAGAAACTAGGACTAAATTCAGATTAAAATCAGAAAGGAAGAAGAAGATGGGTATTTTTAAAGCAGCAGCTGGCGCTTTAGGCGGTGCATTGGCAGATCAATGGTTGGAGACCATTGAACCAGCACAAATAGATAACACAACAT
>JAAZEK010000065.1 GCA_012512335.1 Clostridiales bacterium
ATATATAACTCCAAACTTTGCACTAACCCCTGCCCCACTCGCTGTTAACCAGTTTGATAACCTATACTCTCCGTCATCATAATCTTCCCAATAGTCTGAAGTAACACGATAAGAAATATCTTTTATTGATAAAGAGAGACCTAAGTTTAATACATTATTAATCGTTGTACCAACTGTAAAGTCATAGTTATCAATATAACCTCTTTCACGAGTTTTTATTTCATTGCCGTAAAGTTCATTTCTTGTATTTAAAGGGGTATAATAATAACCTTGAGCATCCTGATGATCATCAATGAGATATGAGTTAAACCCTAATACACTTAACCAGGGCTGAGATTCAAAAGGGTCTGGTAGGTTATCTCCAATTTCCAAACTAGTTGGATTTACACCTGCACTTATGTTTGCAATATAATCTATCATTGAGTTGTCAGGAGAGCCAACTGCATCGATATCCCTATCGAATGATTTTAGCTTATTAAATGAGAATCCAAAATTAATTAATGGAATTACATCGTTTCTGAGAGGGAAATAACCTACAAAACCCAGATTATCTACATCGAACCTAGTTTTATTAGCATCGTAATCTCCTACAGACGAACCTATTCTAGATAAATTAAGTGTACCTACTACCTCAGAACTTCTGTAAACAGCTATTCCTGCAGGATTTATACCAACCCCGGTAAGATCACCTCCCAATGCTCCAAATGCTCCTCCCATAGACATTGCCCGAGCTGTACCATACAAATCTTCTCTCGAAAACCTTAAAGCATCCACTTCTCCTTGAGCAACTAATGTCATTGATAGTGTAAGCATAAATGCAAGTATGTATGTGATTTTTTTCATATAATCAAATATTAAATATTTGTTCCAATTATCTTCTTCCACTACTAGAACGTCCGCTACTACTGCTTCCGCTTGAGCTTCTGCTGCTACTTCCAACTGAGCCGCTTGAGCTTGATGAACTTCTAGTTGGTGCTGAGTAAGTTGAACTTCTATTTGTAGTTGTGGTTCTAGAAGGAGTTGAAACATTTCTTGATGGTGTACTGCTTGTCTGATTTACCGAACTGTTTCTCGTAGGAGTATTTGTACTTCTCTGATAAACGTTTCCACTTCTAGTAGGAGTATTTGTACTTCTTTGATAAGTAGAGCTACTAGAACGAGATGGTTGAGTGGCACTATTCATAGAACTTGACCTAGATGTTGTTCCTGTGCGTTCTATTACTCTACCGGTTCTTGAATCGTAAGTTCTACCCTCATTATCTATTATTCTTGTTCTAGGTGTAGATGTTGATGTTGATGTTCTACCCGAAACAGCAGTACGAGTATTTGAAGTTGCAGTTCTTCCAGAAATAGCACTTCTAGTTGTATTAGTTGAAGTTCTTCCACTAGCACTTCTTCCAGATAGTAACGCATTATTAGCAGTTCTGTTAGCTGAACTTGTACGATATGATCCTGTACTTCTACCAGAGCGGTTGTTAGTTAAGCTGCTATAATATCCATCAGAGAAACCATGGCTATATCCGCCACCGTATCCATATCCACCATAACCGTAACCGTAGTATCCTCCGTAACCGTAGTGCCAAGGTGAATGCCAGCTGCTATAAAACCAAGGGCTATTCCATCTGCTCCAGCCACCATACCAGCCACCATATCCATAATAATATGGGTCATTCCATCTACTGTAAGACCATGGACTGTACCAACCGCCGTAATACCAAGGATCGTACCAGGGGTAAAATGATCCCCATCCAGAACCATAATAAAAATTGTTGTTCCAGCCTCTATTGTTATAACCATCATATAAGTCGTCTCCCACATATACAATCACTTCATCTGCACCAGTTATTCTAATGCTCGATTCCGGATCGTGGAAACGTACTATTCTGTCGGTATATTCATATTCCTGATAATCGTTTAATTGATCATCACTTTGATTTTCTAACGCCTCACTTGTGTTGTCACGGCGATTATATTCATCTAAATCTCTACCGTTTGCCCTAACTTCCATGTTTGAAACATCACCCTGTACTATAACCACTTTTTTCTGTGGCTCAG
>JAAZEK010000066.1 GCA_012512335.1 Clostridiales bacterium
CATGTTACTTTATCGGCTGGCATTCGCGAAAAACAATTGGTCAAGTTTTCTGACATAGTGATAGTAATATATCCACCTAATCCTTTAAGCTTACTTGTTAAGTCAGCTACTCCTTCTTTCAAATATTTCTGCACCTCGGGTGTAGAGGTACACATCGCTGAATATAAGTTTTCAGTTTCGCCTTTTAAATGAGGATACTTTATAAAGAACTCTTGCGACATTGATCGTGGCTCATTTAAATATAGGAAAATCCTTATCCCAAAGCGATTTGCACGTTTTATGAGAGTGTTTAATGCCTCTATTCGTTTATCGTAACCGACAGATATAGATGGGTCTAAAGGAAATTCTGTAAGCTTGTATAACAAAGCTTGAAGCCATATACCGTTAACACCTGAATATGCATAGCTTTTTAATAGAGAATCAGGGTACGAACTATCGAGCATCTCTTCTGTGTAATCTCCGTAAATTGCACAATAGGAGTATGCTATGCGAAGCTCTACTTTTGCATCGCGGTTTACACTTTCTGGTTTATAAAAAGCTCCTCCATTTTCATATGCCTTCTTTAGTAGCCAAATTAACCCCCGAAGTATTCCTTCATGTCCACCAGCTTCTATAACTATTTGTGATCTTTCTATTTTGATAATATGGTTTTCAGTATTGGCAAACCCATTATTATACTTCAAAATAATGTTGCTATCGCAAATATCATTATTTAATGTTACCCCAATAACAATGTTGTAATCTTCAATAAAATCGTTTATATGTAGTAAAGCGATCTTATCTTCACCTTCTAAGAATATGCCCCAGCTTTTATCTATAACTGTAGCGTTTTCGAAAGGCTTTTTATGCTCGATTATTGGCTCTGGACCTCTAAACTCAAATGAAAAAGGTGTGGTTGTTTCAGGTGACTCCTGCAATTTTGCAAGTTTATTTATTTGTTCTTTTATCCATTTGGTTTGACTTTTCTCTTTGTCAGTAAGAGGTCGGTATTTTATCGGTGGAACATCGGGCTTTATATTTCCAAGTTTATGATCAAGAAAATCATCCTCTTTTAGTATAAATGAAAGATATTCTTCATCCCATTCTAAAAGCTCCATTAGTTGCTCATAAGGCAACAAATGCCAGTTTTGTCTAACAATCGTGATATAGCCTTTTTTCATCCAATCATTGTTCACATTTTGGGTTGGAAGACCCATTGATTTTGCCAGTTCCTCTACTTGCAGTTCAGTTGCACCAATTACCTTAGCCAAATGTGCAGCGGTAAACATCTCCCAGTTTCTAAATAAAAAAGTTTGTTGCACTGTTGGAAAATGTATAAATTCAATATGTGCACCCTTTTTTATCGGTGGCAAGTTTTTGTACACAATAAATCACTCCTATTTTATAGTCCATCTAAGGCTACCTAGTTATTCTACAAACTGCAAGCTATTCTTCAGTTATGATCTCAAATACTTCCATTCCTCTGCCAGGTATCCTTGAAGTAAAGCATGTATCAGTAAAATCTACTTTGTAACCATGATATTTAGTTAAGCACTTTACATCCCGAATTCGTCTTCTAACATTAATCTTAGGATGATTGTAGTAATAATCATCATTTGATACAAAAACTCTTAAAGCATCATTTTCAGTTTTTACTGATATACATTTGCAAGGATTGTAACAAGTAGCTTCTTGAGTAGTTTCCTTTTCGATAAAAGGTGACTCAGATATTTCTATAATATACGAGGCACACTTACTAAAAAACTCTTTAGAAATAGGAGCAAAACTTAAGGGATGTGTCCACAAAGCATTTACAGGTTCATGTGAAAGCTTTGGATCAAAACTATAAACAGAATTGTTTTGGATTTCTATAGCATTAATATTAATCCCTTTTGTATTGGTCTCATTTGCATTGATCTCATTTATATTGGTCCCACTTATGTTGGCCTCATTTATATTAGTCGCATTTTGCTTTGCTGAAAGCTTCACTCCACCAAAGCCATTCTTTTCACAGACGATAGTCTTATCCTTATACCCATCCGGTAGTTGTTTTTCATCTGTGCCTATAAATAGGACATCACCATTTTCATAGGAAAGCACCATATCTAGTTCTTCGTCACATAATAATTCAGGATTAGTTACAAGAATAGGACCACTTGCATACTTAAGGTCTTCTATTCTAACAACACAACATATAGGAGCACCAGCATACATTAGTTCTGAAACTAGCCTGTGAGTAGGTGTAACTCTAGAATGTATAAAATTTTCAATCTCTTTATCAAGTTTTTTATCTGACCACACAAGTGTTATGCCAAATACTTTCTTAGGTAAATGAGTATAGCCCAAATCCCAATTTCTCCTGATAAAATTCCAATCATTTGAGCCTAAATTATCTCCAAGACAAAAAAATGGGCCGTCAGTAACAGGTTTTATCCCATTTTTGTTTATAATATAGGTATTTAAATTACTTATAACATTTCTGGTCATGGATGTTGGCATATGCTCAAGCACCCCCCCATTGCTCCATGGTATCATGAATACCTGCTAAGGGTATTATTTTGATTTCAGGCATAGCGGCACGATTTAGCATAAGTGCAGTCAGGAATTCGTAATGGATTTTTTTCCGTTGCTCATCATCCATAAGATAAGCATTATCATGACTTGAAAGTATCGCAAGTCCAGCAGATACATCCTCCACCATACAGCCTTTAATGCCTGTCTTTCCAATTTTGCGATAATCTACTCCATAACGATAAATAGCCTCAAAGGGATCTCTAGTCCACGCGCTGTTAAATATAGCTTCTTTACCCAGATTTTCTAGTCTTGAAATAAACTTAGTAAAAAATTGTTCCCATCTGAAAGTATGAAATTTCAACCATTCTAATCGATGCTCTTGCCAAATAAAATCAGAACGTAGATTCATTAGTTCTTTATTATCGTCACACAAAGCTTCGAGTTTGTCTGGTAATCTAATATTAGAATATTCAAGAAACTGGTCTATTATCTCATCTGAGTAATCACCTTCCTGAAGCGCTATTCGAGGTGACGAAATACCATCAGCTATTTGTAGGCCATCAAAACCATAATCAGCTAAAGCCTTTACTGTTTTCTCCTGCAGAAAATCTTCGAAAAAGCTGCCATCTGGTAATCGCTTTAGCATGCTTATAGTACCATGCCGAACTGCATTCCTAACTGTTTCCATTAGGTAATTCTTATCTTTGTAGAATTCATGTTCTATTAGTTCACCCACATCGTTATAATACGAGCACATATTGAAAAAGCTTAAATACACCTTGCATCCATAGCTATGCATAGTATCAATTAATCTTTTCAGCTGTAGATTTGTCCACGTCTGTCTACGACGTTCAGGGGAATATTCATGGGCACCATAGCTTGCTTCAGCAGGTGACAGCTCATATTCTAAGTCAAGCCCCTGATGATCAACTACAAAGCCTGTCCAGTAAAGTAATAATACAAAACCATCAGGTAGAAATCCACAGCGGCTTATGTAATCACCAACACCAAAATCTGGCTTTTGATTATCAAAGCCTATAAGCTCGATCCAGATCCATTTATTAAGATAGTTTTCTTTCAATACTGTGCTCATGAAATCACCTATAATTTTATCCCAGAAATATAATACCTTTTCTTATTGTCACCTTTTACTTTTAAAGTCTATATGTCAGTTGAAAGTATTGCATCCATTTCAGGGCAAAGCGGCTCGCAACCGTCCTCTGTGATCAAGAAGCCCGTTTCTATCCTTGCTCCATTCCATTGGGGATGTCCAAAGAAGCTAACATCACAGCATACCGTCATTCCTGGGGCAAGTGCGACATCACCGTTAGGACCAAAGAAGGGCCCTTCAGCCTCCATCAAACCAATAGTATGTGCAAAGGGGCAAACTAGATTTACTATTTTTCATTAGTGTGGTTCCACGTTTTGCATAGAGTCCGCCAAACATCAGTATGGGCTTCACAATCCAAATAGTGTGCAAAGTGGTGATTACTGCGTTCATCACTTTTATCAATATAAGCCTTACTAATTGCTGACAGATAAGGCTCTCTTACGCTTTCGCAAAACTCTTCCCATCCTGCCAACCACTGATCTGTTTCAAGGTGCTTATTTCTTTCTTCAAACTCAGCCAGTAATTTCTCCTTTTCTACCCCCATAGCAAGCTCAATACCTGTGTTATCCTTATTTTCTACAGTAGGTATGAAGGAAATATTTATATCATCTTCAATATCAAGCACTACAAGTAAACCTGAACGCCATCCTTCAGAGCCAATATACTTCACAAAATGGAAATTACCCTGCCCATAAAGTATATGAGAGCCTTCATATTCCTCATAACAGCCTATGCAATGACTGTGCTGACACAAAACAACATCAGCCCCATTTTTAGCCATGGCCTGAGACAGTTTTCTTAAACGAGGCGATGGATAACTACAATGCTCTTTGCCCCCATGATACATCACAATTACATGGTCAGCCTCAGCTCTGGCGCTTCTAATATCCTCCATTGTAAGATAGGGATCATATGGATTTGCTCCCATGCGATCAGGCAAAGCATATGTATACTCGTGTTCACAAACTGTTATTAAAGCTATTTTCTTATCACCAATCTGAATAATATGAGGCTTTCTGGAGTCAGTATCGTTTTCTCCCACACCAGTCCAAAGCAATCCATTTTGCTCCAGGCTGCGAATTGTATCAGTCAATCCCTCTTTACCAAAATCAAAGGTATGGTTATTACTTAATCCACAGTCTGTGATTCCCACTTCCTTAAGGACCTCAGCGCAGATAGGATCTGCCTTTAAGTTCGGTCCGAATTTTTTGATGGCATTTTCAGATGTAGTTAAAGCACACTCTAAATTTACTATCACTCTATCCGCTGTGCTGAACAGATCTGTCACCTGACCAAATAAGGTGTTAATATCTTTTTTCTCGAAGTATGGTTTTGTGTAATCTGTAGGTGTAAGATCACCACATAGTATTAATCTCATCCCTTGTCACCTCCTACGAATCGATTCATTATAGGCCAAGATTGATCAGCATAAAATCTATGCCCCTCTTCTCCAACTACAAGTACACAACGGTCTTCTACGCCTGCTGTTTTGTAAAGTGATTTCGTTAGCTCAAAGGTTTTCTCAACACCATCCAGAGGGAAAATTTTATCATCCTTACCGCAGACTAGAACAAAATGCCTTGGAGCAATCAGTCCTGCCAGGTCGCCCATCTCAAAATATTTTCGTATATTCGGTACATGATTGCAGGAGCAGTGCCTCATGGCAGCAATTGAATCCTCATATGTACATACTGCACAGCTCGGCATGCTATACTTAATGCGTGGCTCCAAGCAAGCTGCATAAAATGCTGCAGTTCCACCGCCCGAATTACCCATACATATAATTTCGTTTGTGTCAGTCTGAGGAAAGTGCTTTTCCATAACATCAATAGCTCTCTGCACATCCCAGACTCGTTCCCCGATTGTTGTTCTACCAATCAATAAGGCTGTCATTGAAGAATTGTAGCAGTCAGGCCCTTGTTCAGTTCCACCCCGCTCTCCAAAATTGCGTTGCTCAATAACCAAGGCACAATATCCTTCTTTGACCGCTCTTATGGCAAAATCCCTGTCTCCACCCTTAATGGTTTCTTCGTCGTTTTCGTACTTAGGTCTGCCTAATGAAATATGCATTCCAGTGGAATGACCTTGAAGGCAAATTGTAACTGGTTTAGGAGCTTCCGAACCTTTAGGGATTAATAGATGACATGGTACAAAGTACCCTTCCTCGCTTTGGAAAAAAAAGCGAATTTCTGTATAATCCTCGTTTTCTTTGGTGTACTCAACTGATAATTTGTCATCACACTTTATAAATGGCAAGCCTAACAAATTATTGAGCTTTTGTGTGGCTCGTACCTGCCAGTCTTCAAATGGTTCTGAACCGTCAAAGCGCATTGAGGGTGTTATTTTAGCAAGTTGTTTTAGGTTATGCTGATGTGGTGTGGTATTGTACATATTGAATCCCTTCCTCTATAATTTATTTTTTTACTTCATAATTCAACAAAAATATATTCTGAGTTGAGCATTTGCGCGGACTAGCTTACGCTCGTCTATAAACCAATATATTTTAGCCCACCCATATTCTCAAAAATAAACTGGGTATAAATCTTAGCACCAACCTCCAGGCATGATTCATCTACATCGAAATCATTATTATGCGTCATTGATATAATGCCTTTTTCTGTATTACGGCTTCCCAGAAAAAAGAATGCCCCAGGCTTTTCCTTCAAGTAGTTTGCAAAATCTTCACTATACATTAGAGGTGTTTCTCTAAATCTTGCATTAATCCCTGCATTAAGGGCTGAGTTGCATAGCTTTTCAGCAATTTCACCATCACTTATCACCGCAGGTAGGCTTCTACCAAACTCTACCTTGCTTCTACCACCTGCTTGTTGTGCTACATTTGAAACTATTTCGTCCATACGTTTCTTAATATAATCAGCTGTTTCGTTGGAATGAGTACGAATTGTTCCCCCTAATACACAATGGTCTGGCAGAATATTATTGGCATTTCCCGCATTAAAAATTGTAACACTAAGCACGCGAGATATTAACGGGTCAATTTCTTTAGCAACCATAGACTGGAGCTCATTATATACCTTGATGCCCATATTAATAGCATCTATTGCTGCATGAGGAGCTGCCCCATGTCCCGATTTACCAAACAACTCAATTTTAAAAGAATCAGATGATGCAAACGTAGGGCCTTTTCTAAACATTGCACTTCCTGCTTCTATGGTGTTATCAACATGACATCCGATAATAAAATCAAATTCGTCGGTCACTCCGTCGTCTACCATGCTTTGTGCTCCATCAAGCCCCTCCTCGGCAGCCTGGAATAGAAATACCAGACGACATTTTATCTCATCCTTCACTTGATTCAGTGCTTTCAATGTGCCCAAAAGCGTCGCAGTATGTACATCGTGCCCACAAGCATGCATAGCACCGTCTATCCGTGATTTGTATTCCACATCATTTTTTTCTTGTATAGCTAGTGCATCCATATCTGCTCTGAGCCCAATAGTAAGGCTCTTTATATGGTCATTTAGGTAGGCTACTATGCAGCTTTTGCCAAATCTCTCAGTATATGTAACACCCATCTTATCTAGTTCTGTTCTTACAAGATTTAGAGTGGTAGGCAGATCAAAGCCAATCTCTGGGTACATATGAAGTTGCCTGCGAATTGATACCATATAGTCCTGATCAATGTAAGGTAAAGCAGCATTTATCATAATTACATTCCTCTTTTCCTCATAGTGTTTTGACTGTTACCGTTCACTCTTTGACTTCTTCTCGTGTATAGCAGTAAAAAATTAATATTTGCCTGTTACTTCATGGCATTTTTCCAAGACTTCCATAACTGCTAGTGTATCTTCTAGCGGGACAAATGGATCCTTACCTAAGCCATAGTATTCATAGCATAAATCATAGTAGTTGACTGCGTATTCATCCTTAATCTCAAAGTCCTCTATCTGCCATGGATACTCAGCAGCTTCGCTGACATTGCCCGTTTTATGATAGACCTGCTGTTCCAGTTCTACATCTGGTTCGCAATATCTCACACGGACAACAGGTTTACCTTCATCATTAATAGTATACATAGCAGTACCACGGGTTCCGTGAATTACCCACGGGGTAAGATTTATAGTCGATACCATATTCATTTCTATGTCTAGAAGCATTCCACTGTCTGTTTTAATCATTATCCTGGCACAATCATCTGCATCACCTGTTGCCGCTACTCTCAAAAGCTCACAGCTCACATTCTCTGGTTTGCCTCCAGAAAGATATAACATCTGGTCGATGAAGTGAGCACCATGATTATTCAAGGTTCCTCCACCATTCTTCTTGTAGGCCTGCCAACTGGTCCTGATGAGAAAGCAGGACATAGTACGTTTGATCATGTATATATTTCCTAAAATACCCTTATCTATAATACCTTTTACAGTAATCGTATCAGTAAATGCACGATGGGGTTGAAAAATCATTAGTTTTCTACCTGTTCTTTTTTGAACCTCGTAAATCTGTCGGGCTTCATTTGTATCTCTAGCCATAGGCTTCTCCAGAAAAACATCAATGCCCATCTCCATTGCTTGAATTGCTTGTTCTGCATGAAATTGAGTAGGTGAAGCAATGACAGCCAAATTCGGTTTTTCCGTTATCAACATTTTATATGTATCTTCGTAACCTTGTACATTGTATTTTTCCTTTGCAAGTGCCAGCTTTTCCTGATTCACATCAGAAACTGCTACTAGTTCAAAATTCGGATGATCAATTATTTTAGGTACATGATAATTCAAGCCCATGCCTAATCCTATAACCACTGTTCTTATCATAATATCATCTCCCTATCAAATTTGTTGCTGTTCACTGAGTGTTCACTGATCGATATAGTAAATATTATAACATTTAATCAGTGCTTTGGCTCATTATTTTTCTTTCTAATTACAGGTGATTAATCTGTGAATTGTGGTATCATTAATATACTAGTGAAATTATGTTGATTAGAATGATGTATCAAGCTACAGGTAATAACAGGAGGAAAATAAAATGTCAGGTTCTATTTTTGGTAAAAATTTTAGCATAGCCACCTGGGGAGAATCCCACGGTAAAGGATTGGGGGTAGTTGTCGATGGATGTCCGGCAGGTGTACCTTTGACTATAGAGGATATTCAGAAGGACTTAGACCGAAGAAAACCAGGTCAGTCCCCATTCTCATCACCACGAAAAGAGAATGATCAGGTTGATATTCTATCAGGTGTCTTTGAAGGCTATACCACTGGCACACCGATTTCATTGGTGCTGTATAACACCAATCAAAGGCCTTATGATTATACAGAAATCTCAAAAATTTATAGACCGGGTCACTCGGACTATAGCTATAATCAGAAATATGGTTTTCGCGATTATCGTGGAGGCGGGCGTTCCTCTGGACGAGAGACTGCTGCTCGAGTGGCTGCAGGAGCCATAGCCAAGAAAATTCTTGCAGAATTTGGCATACAAATAACAACTTACACGCTTTCAATTGGTGACGTGGAGATAGATAAAAATAATTTTGACCGTGAAGAAATTTCTCGTAACTTTTTAGCAATGCCCGATAAGGAGGCTGCTGCTAGAGCGGAAGCCTTATTGCATCAACGAAAGGAAGCAGAAGATTCAGCAGGAGGCGTGGTGGAATGCATTGTTGATGGAATGCCGGCCGGACTTGGTGAACCAGTGTTTGAAAAATTGGATGCTGCCTTAGCAAGGGCTATTTTTTCCATTGGCGCAATAAAGGGCTTTGAAGTTGGCAGCGGCTTTAATGCATCAAAGAATCCTGGCTCTGTGAATAACGACAATTATCGTTATGATGATGAAGGAAATCTTACTAAGCTTACAAACCATGCAGGTGGTATCGTAGGCGGAATTAGCGATGGTTTTCCCATTATCTTTAGGGCTGCCTTCAAACCAACTCCGTCCATTCATGCTACTCAGAAAACAGTAGATATTGAGGGTAACAATGTGGAGGTGCAGATCGATGGTAGACACGATCCAATTATTGTCCCTCGTGGGGTGATTGTAGTTGAAGCTATGACCGCAATTACTTTGGTGGATTACCTGTTTCAAAGGGTGTTGTCCAGAATTGATTTGATTAAGAAGGCTTATAGATTTTAGGGCTAAGATGTTGGAAGTTGGAGGTTAGATTCAAGACTGCTTATTTTTATATAAAATAATTAATTATTTTGTTTACAATTTTATATTTTGTGGTAAAATATAAGTGAAGGTAACTGGAACATCATTAGATGTGGTTGCCTTGCAGTTTGTTAATTTTTACTTAATCACCCTGCACTGCGAATGCAAGGGTGATTATTTTTTATCATCCATAGAGGAGATAATAGCTACTATAAGTATACCAAACGATATCATAAGCGATAACGCTTGAAAAGTACTCATATCGCATCACCTCCCTTCTCTTTAGTAAGATTCGGGAGGCAATCACACCTTGCTGTTTCCAGTTACCTTCACATGACCATATTGTAGCATAAAATGCTAAGAGTTGATATAAGTTTTTTAACGTGAAAAAGCAAATTATAAGATTTATCTATCTAGCTTCATTATAAATTTACATAACTCCATTGCTGATTTAGAGCGAGCAACTTTGGCCATCTGATTAATCATAGATTGGACTTTTTCACTATTGGATAGTAGCTGATATACAGCTTCATCAATTGGAAAGGTTTTTGTAATCTTCATGGCCAGCCCATTATTTAGTAAAAATTCTACATTTCGATCCTCTTGTCCTGGGATTGGATTAACTATGGCCATGGGTAAGCCTTTAGCCATGCTTTCTGATACAGTTAGCCCGCCAGGCTTTGAAATCATACAGTTGGCAGCATCCATCATTATATCTACATTGTTAACAAAGCCATAGTTGTAGATCTTTTTTTTAAGGTCCATCTCTTCTATTTTATCATATAGGTGCTTGTTGTTTCCGCATACAGACAAGATTTGAAAATCCATATCCAGACTATCTAGCTGTTTAATAATTTTAGGAACTTTGCCAAAGCCCATACTACCGCTCATAACAAGTACCGTATCCTTATTTTCGATGTTCAATATAGCCCTGGCTTCTTCAGCTGGCATCTTTTTGGCAAATTTTTTATGAATAGGAATTCCAGTTGGCTTTATTCGTTCCTCAGGTATGCCCTTCTTAACAGCCTGCCTAGTCAAAAGCTCATTGGCAATAATATAATAATCCAGAGAAGTTTCCTCCCAGAAGGGATGAATAGTATAGTCGGTTATAATACCAATACTCTTAGCTCTAATACCTTTTGTTTTGATCTGTGTCAAAATTTGTGCAGAGAAGGGGTGAGTACACACAATTACATCCGGGCCATATCCCTCAATATAGTTGCTAAGCTTCTTGGCTAACACCGAATTGGTTAGTTTGTTTATAGACAGCTTAACATCATACTTTTCCAATTTCTCAGCTAATCGATATACCCTACCAAACAATTTTGGTGTAAGCTTGGTAGTAATAAGATAGCCTTGGGATATGGATTCCTTTAAAACGGGATTAATATACTCAAAGGTATCTAGCATTACACTGTCTATTTTATTATCTTGAAGGCATTCCATAACAGCATTGCCTGTCTGATTATGACCTTGTCCAGCCGTAACTGATAAAAAAAGAACTTTCATGCATTACTCTTCTCCCTCTTTGATCAAGTCTTTGCTCTTATATACTTATACTAAGCTAAGCTTATTCCTTATTCTACCCCATTAACACTTTTACTTCTATCGAAACTTTTGTCGAGTTATGACAAAATGATTATAAATCATATGTAAGGAGCCTTTGCAGGAAAGATTATCATTCTTAGCGAATATCAACAGAAAATGCGTTAAGCAGCTTTCACTGTCTGAACGCAGTGAGTTTGGAAGGTGTAGAAAAAAAGAAGAAGCCACTTAGAAGTGACTTCCCCTTGTACTTTATCTTTTGTATTTATTACCCTTGCGCTAATATCACCAGCTGTTAGTTCTTATACCTCAGCTACTCCAAAGCCACGGAATAAAGATCCACCACTGAACAGAACTACGAGAATCAAGAAGAAGAACAGTAGCTCGGAGCCAGAGCGGAACAATCCGCAGTTACAGAAAATAATTACCAGTAGTAAGAAAAAGAACAGTAAGCTGTCGTCATCGCCTTTTTTACCAAAGATAGACATATATTAACCCCCTTTGATTATTGTATAGCTAGAGCACAGGGTAGCTTATTATCTGCACTCTTACATTATCAGTATATGAGAGAGTTAATAATGTGTTATTCGATAGTAAAACTTTCAATAATTTTCTAAGCAACGAACCACTCACTTTTTTTACCTAGTTACTTTGATCCATA
>JAAZEK010000067.1 GCA_012512335.1 Clostridiales bacterium
TGGGGTATATCTAAAAAATGAAAATTATCAGGTGCATATATTTCATGCAGGTAAGCCAGCTCTGGCTTCTTTAGAGAGTATTAGCTATGATTTGGCTATTTTAGATGTTATGTTGCCTGACATGGACGGGTTCTCCATATGCAAAAAGATACGTGAAGCTTATTTTTTTCCAATAATCATGCTTACTGCTAAGGTAGAGGATATGGATAAAATCACTGGGCTGACCATTGGGGCAGATGACTACGTCACTAAACCATTTAACCCTATTGAGCTAGTGGCTCGAGTGAAAACCCAATTAAGAAGGTATACGCGATATAATCATGCTGGGAGCGACAACAATGGTAGTGATTTAATTGAAAGAAGTAAAAATGAGCATGATTTTGCTGGCTTGATCATCAACAAAGATATGCATAAATGTAGCTTATATGGAGAGACGCTCAGTTTGACCCCTTTAGAGTTCAATATCTTGTGGTATCTATGTGAAAATAAGGGAAGAGTAGTGCCCACTGAGGAATTGTTCGAACAGGTGTGGGGAGAAAAATATATGAATAGCAACAATACTGTTATGGCCCATATAGCCAGGTTAAGAGAAAAAATGAATGAGCCTTCTCGCAAACCTAAATTCGTAAAAACTGTATGGGGGGTTGGCTATACCATTGAGTAGACAAGATAAAAATCTTTCAACAGCTTATTTATCCCGTACAATAACTCGTCGCTTCTTCATTACACTTACTATCTATACTGTTGTTTTGCTGCTTACTTTTTTCTTATCAGCAATGTTCTTTACCAGCTTCACATGGTATGGTAATGAGTTTCTATATCCTATACTGCACTTGGTTCAGGAATTTCCTATACCATTTCTGCTAATATCTTGGCTGATAGGCTTTTACATAATTTTTAGAGTTCACTGGAGGAAGGGTTTTAGCTACATAAATACCATTGTAGAGGCTAGTAATCAGCTGGTTGCAACTAACGAAGAATCCATAAAACTACCTGCTGAGCTTGGCTTTGTAGAAGATCGTATGAATCAGATCAAACAGGATGCCATTCGGAATGCTCACAGGGCTCAGGAAGCGGAGCAAAGGAAGAACGACCTCATAGTTTACCTGGCTCACGATTTAAAGACTCCACTAACATCGGTCATCGGTTACTTGACCTTACTTCGTGATGAAAGACAGATTTCTGAGGATCTTCAAAGCAAATACCTTTCTGTCGCATTGGATAAGGCAGAACGCCTTGAGGATTTAATAAATGAATTTTTTGAGATCACTCGCTTTAATCTCAGTCAGATAAGTCTTGAGGTAAGTCAAGTGAACCTAACTAGAATGCTAGAGCAGATAATATTTGAGTTTCAACCGATTCTTGCAGAAAAGAATCTAAAGATTAATCTGGATTGCCCTGATAATCTGGAAATAAAACTAGATGGAAACTTGATGGAAAGGGTATTTGATAATTTAATTCGAAATGCCGTTCATTATAGTTTTGAAAACACCACCATTAA